>JBAVUZ010000522.1:0-2945 GCA_049697035.1 Candidatus Angelobacter sp.
AGACGGCCCTGAGCAATTTCAAAGCCGCGCCCTTCGCCCAGCAGCATATTCGTTACCGGAATGCGCACATTCTCAAAATTCACTTCACCATGTCCGTGCGGTGCGTGGTCATAGCCAAAAACCGTGAGCATGCGTTCGATCTTGACTCCCGGCGCGTCCATGGGCACCAGCACCATGGATTGTTGCTGATGTTTCCTGGCCGTTGGATCGGTCTTGCCCATAAAAATCGCAATCTTGCAGCGCGGGTCGCCCGCTCCCGACGACCACCACTTGCGGCCATTCAAAACGTATTCGTTACCTTCACGTCGAATGCTAGCCTGAATGTTCGTCGCGTCTGACGAAGCCACAGCCGGCTCCGTCATGGCAAAGCACGACCGTATTTCTCCCGCCAGCAGCGGCTTCAGCCAGCGTTCTTTTTGCTCAGGTGTTCCGTAGCGAGCCAGCACTTCCATGTTGCCGGTATCGGGCGCGGAGCAATTGAAGACCTCCGGCGCAAGAATGCTGCGGCCCATGATTTCGCACAGCGGCGCGTATTCCAGATTGGTAAGCCCTGCGCCCTGGTCGTCATCGGGCAGAAACAAATTCCACAGCCCGGCAGCGCGCGCCTTGGGCTTGAGTTCCTCAATCACCTTCGTCGGCGCCCAGCGATCGTTCTCAATTTCCTGATAGAAGCGCTTCTCATTGGGATAAATATGTTCGTCCATGAACGCGCTCAAGCGCTGCTGCAAAGATTTAACTTTGTCGGTGTAATCAAAATTCATATTCCGTCCTTACGCTGCTGTGGGCTTCTATAAGGCTAGTAGATTAAGCCTGATTCATCAAATGAATCATTGGAATAGTGTAAAATTTGTGCCGTGCATCTGAGCCAGGTCGATCTTAACCTGTTTGTTGTCCTGGAGGCCATTTACCGCGAAGGCAATCTCACGCGCGCGGGCCGCCAGCTCAAGCTCACGCAGCCGGCCATGAGCCACGCGCTTAAGCGGCTGCGCGAACTGCTACAGGACCCTCTTTTTATCCGCGAAGGCGCCAACATGGTGCCAACGCCGTTCAGCCGCAACATGATTAATGAAGTGCGCCAGGCACTGCAAATCCTGGAAGTGAATCTTTATGAGAACCGCAATTTTGATCCGGCACATACGCGGCGTAATTTTCAGATCGGCTTCTGGGAGCTGATGGAATCCACCATCCTGCCTCCGCTGGCAAAAGTTCTGGCCCGCGCTGCTCCGGAAATTTCCATTACCACGCTTCGCGTCAAGCGCCGTGAGATTGAGCAGGAGCTGGCCAGCGGAACGCTGGACCTCGTTCTGGATATTCCCATCACCATGAGCGACAATCTTCGCCAGCAGCCCTTGTTTTCCGATCGCGTGGTGGTCATGGCGCGCAAGGGACATCCTGCCATCGGACGCGAACTTGATCTGGATACATATCTCAAGCAGGACCATGTTCTTGTCTCTTCGCGGCGTCTGGGCCCCAGCCTGGTGGACACAGAACTGAATCGCTCGGGCCGCAAGCGCCGCATCGTTCTGCGCTGCCAGCATTATTTTGCCGCGTGCCGCGTTGTGAGCGAAACGGACATGCTGCTGACCATCCCTGAGCATTATGCGCAAATGCTGAACGCCGGCTTTGATCATCGGTTGTATCCATTTCCGCTGAAGAGCCTGCAACAGCTTGAGATTCATATGTACTGGCATGAGAGCGCGGAAAACGATCCGCCGAACCGCTGGCTACGCGAGCAGATCAAGAAAGTCGTGGACGAAACATTCTCAGCGCCTGGACCTGAATTGCGAGTTCGCGCGCGCAAGGTTGAAAAAATCCGGTCCAGGCCGAAGCTCATCAGGAGAACCCAATGAAAGCAGCAGTCTTGCACGAACTAAAAAAGCCCATGGCGATTGAGGAAATTGAGCGTCCCAAGGCGGGCGAGGGCGAAGTCCTCATCAAGGTAGAAGCTTGCGGCGTATGCCATTCCGATTTGCATGTGGCCGATGGCGACTGGAAGCAATTCGCTGGCATTACTAAGTTGCCGCTCATCGTTGGGCATGAGGTCGCGGGCAAAGTGGTGGAGTTAGGCTCCGGGGTAAGCGAACTGAAAGTTGGCGACCGCGTTGGCGTGCCGTGGATTTTCTGGACTTGCGGCGAATGCGAATTCTGCCGTGAAGGCAATGAGAATCTCTGCGTGAAGCAGAAGATTACCGGTGTCACGGTCGACGGAGGCTACGCGGAGTACATCAAAGCGCCAGCCACCCACGCGACGAAAATTCCTGACGCAGTTTCATCCGTGCAGGCCGCTCCGCTATTCTGTGCCGGAGTTACGGTGTATCGCGCCATCATGCAGGCTAAGCCCCAGCGCGGGCAAAGGCTGGCCGTTTTCGGCGTCGGCGGACTGGGGCATCTCGCTATTCAGATCGGCGTGCATCTCGGGCTTGAAGTCTCGGCGGTTGATGTCGCCGATGCCAAACTGGCGTTGGCTAAGTCTCTCGGTGCAGCTAACACCTTTAACGCGGCCAGTTCTAATGTCGTAAAAGAAATGCGCCGTCGCGGCAGCGCCCACATTGTGCTGGTTACGTCAGGCTCCAAGGCCGCGTATGACACGGCGTTTTACTGCGTGCGTCCCACCGGGACTCTGCTTGCCGTGGGCCTTCCGGCGGATGAAATTTCTTTTCCTGCCATTATGATGGCTGCCGGCGAAGTCAATATCAAAGCCTCCGCGGTCGGAACGCGCAAAGATCTGGAGCACGTTCTGGCGCTGGCGGCTCAAGGCAAATTGCATTGCCAGGTGGCGACGCGTCCATTGGCTGAAGTAAATGCCGTTATCGAAGAAATGCGCGGCGGAAAAATTTCCGGACGCATCGTTCTCACCATGTAGTGAAAGCACTACATCGCATGCTGATTTATATTGGATTCAGAAGCACTTTTGAGGGAATAGATGAGAGAAGCGGTGATAGTCA
>JBAVUZ010000523.1:0-7506 GCA_049697035.1 Candidatus Angelobacter sp.
ACATCAGACATGGCCAGCACGTCCAGCGGGCCGACGTTCAGATCGGCGAGCGAGACTTGTTGAATGTGGTCTCCGCCGGCGTCATGGTAGTTCACGTCGCAGATCACCGTTGCAGGATCAGGAAGAAGCTGGCCCAGCCATGCATCAAGCCATGGCTCTGCGGCAGCTCGCGGGTTTGCGGGCACGCCACTCCACGCCGCATTGACTGAAGGATTGCCGGCAAAAAGCAGGCCCACGCGATGGGTAAGGTCGAGTCCGCCTCGCGGCGTGTTCACCACCTCAGGATTGGGCGGACGCGCGCCTTTGGAGATAGCATCCATCAGCGTACCCGCCTGGCCGAAGTTGCCGCGGATAATCTGAAAAACCGCTTCCGAAATCGACAGGTCCGCGAGAGCATCCGCGCAGTCGTCGATCGTGCGGAGCAATCCGATGACGGAATTCTGGTCAGCGCCGGCAGATGGCAACCCTGTTCCCCAGCTTCCTCCGGGAGCGAGTTGACCGTTGTCCCATGCCGTCCTTAACGCCAGCCCATCGACTACGTTGGAAGCAGCCACGGATTCACTGGGATCGCTGGAGGGCGTGAGCTTGTTGGCGACAATCGGGAAACGATCGCGGAAGGGCTGCGCGTATTTGTCGAGCTGCAACTGGTGCAGGCCCGTTTCAAAAAGATAGCCGAGAAGACCATTGAGGCTTTGTCCCTGCTGCACGCCTTCCAACAGAAGCAACGCGTTGCGCACACGCTCAGAGGAAAGATCAATGGAGAGCAATCCTTCCTGGCTGGTTCCTTTGTGCGTCATGTAGCCGTTGCGAAGCACAGCGGCAACGGATGCCTGTGCGAATGACGGAGCGAAGATGAAACCTCCGTTATCCTGCAGAGGCTGTACCGGGACCGGCAAATTGACTTGGCGTTTGAGAGTGGTCGCGCGCCGGGAATCCAGCAGGCGGACGGTTTCCAGTTCCGTCCCTTGAACGGCGGAGCGGCGCGCCGCAGGACGCACTTCTTCCACCCAGCCAAAGCATCCCAGATGGACCCCATTCACTTGGGCAGAGCGCTTGCGATTCAAAATCGACGTGGCAACCGCGGTGACCCACACGTCAAGCCGGTGGCTGCAAGCATCCAGCGTCTCTGTCAGCAGACGATCAAGTTCGGCGGTGGAAAGCGCAGCCAGTCGATCAAGGCAGGCGCGCAGTTCCGCAAGTTGTGCGAATGGTGACTGAGGCGGTGGATCAAGGTTTACCAGATATTCAGCCCAGCTGAGCTGCGGATTAGGTATGGAAGGCCTCGCCAGCACTTCCCACACGCTGACTTTGGGAAGCGCCTGCGGTTGTGCCTGAGGTTGTACGCCCAGGGTTTCTGGTTCCCGTATTTGCGATAGCTGAAGGCGCGAGGCGCTGATCTCGGCGATGGTCGCCAGCTTCGCATAGTTGAGCACCACCGACTGGCGCAGAATTTTATAAAGCAACGCTGTGGGCTTGGGGCCGGGATAGTTCTCTGCCTGAATGTCGCTGGCCGAGGCTTGCCGCAGCCACTGAATGTAATTTCCTTTTTTGCCGCCGCCAAGATCGGCATCAGGTTTCAGCGGATCAGTCTCAGAAAGCGGTCCCGCCTGCACAGTGGGAAACGGAACGGGAAATGAATTCTGGGCCAGGCCCAGATGAATCACGCGCGGGTCCCAATCGTTGTATTTGAAAAAATCCAGCAAAGCTCGTCCGCGAGCCAGATGCTGCAACCACCAGGGGTTAATGGTGGGAATCTGTATGCCCTGGAAGGTAATGTAATTCCAGAGAAAATCATCTCCCAGAACCTGCCGTCCCCGGAAAGTCATGGAACTGGCGTCCATGCCCAGCACCTGCGCAAGTTGCGCGTCGGGATCGCCTGAGTTCTGCATGTGCGGCGCGCCCGATGAACTTGCCAGCCAGCTTGGCCAAAGACGCAAAAGAAAATCCACCAGTGCGGGTTCAAACGATCCCGCAAGAAATGTCGCTTCTGTCGGATAGCGGCGGAGCGACGTCACCGGGAGGACTCCATACGGCGTGCGTCCTACCCGCAAGGCAGGGAGAGGGCCGCGCGGGATGGCGTTGGCAATCACATACTGGCGCGCGACTTCAATTTGCTGCGGTGTGAAGACATCCGCCATCATCTGGCTGAAAAAATAACCGAGGGTCGCGGGCCAGAGCACAGTGAGCATGTCACGGCCATTGCGCTCTCCGGTTCCGTCGGCTGAGCCAACGTGCGCCATGGTTGTGGGATCGATTCCGACCAGACTGGCAAAAGCGTTGCCGTCAGCGCCTGCGTCCTGGGTGAGCGGAGCGCTGCGTTCCACGGCGAAGCTGATTTCATAATCCAGATCTTTACGCGAATACGCTGAATCGGCATCAGGCGTGTTGTTGGTAGGAGCGCCCTGCGGCACCAGCGAGAAACCGTCAGTATAGTGGTGCGCATTCAGTAGGCTGGACAATGCGTCATTTCCTGCAGCGCCTTGAGTGCGCAACCCGTACACAAAAATGCGATCAAAGCCAGCCACCCGTTGCTCCGCTGTCAGAGGGATTTTCAGGGCCATGCCGGCTTTAACGGCGGTATCGAAATCCACCAGCCATTGCATCCCGGGATCAACCGGCTGACCTGGCGGCAGCGCGCCCGCGCCAGGTGTCATGCCTACGGCTAGATCAGACGTAATGGGACCGCCGCGAAACTGCGTTTGTTGCGTTCCGGAAACAGTTACTACCGTCCAGGCATCAGGCAGTGCATCAGCAATTGCCGGTTTGTTCCACGAACTAGGCCGCGTTGGCGGCGTGGGATACACCGGTTTTGGATTGGGATCGGTCCCGGCGGGCGTGGGCGCCACGGGCTGGAGTGCCATGTTCGAAGGCGCCATGGTCTGTACGATCCACGCTGCGCGCGGCGATCCATACAGCGAAGCAAGACCGCGCCACGGAGCTTTTATCGCGTCGGCAGAGGGCGGCGGATTTCCCGCGCGCCACACCGCGTCCCAGTAAGTTTTGCCGTCGATAATCTCCTGGTTCGTAAGTTCTGGTTCATGGGAGTTGATGGCAATCTGGTCCGGATAAATCCGCAACCAAAGTTCAGGGCGGCCGTCGGAGTTATCCATGAAGCGGGTTTCAATGTTCACCGGCAGAAAAAGAACAGGAGTGGCCGCGTCGAGCTGGTGAGGATCGACCACGACCGGCGGCTGTCCGGGAGCGGGAGTCAGGGGAGCAGGTATGTTCGGGTTTGGTCGTGTGCTCATAGTGGTGGCAACATCAGGTCGGCGTGAATCAGAATGCGAAAAGGCAGACGCAAAAGAATGTAGGCCGTCTGGGCGCTGTTCACACCCCAATCGTTGTTGGGATCGTCCGGGCTGTAGTCCGGCAGCGCAGGATTTCCGCCGCCGGGTGGAATAGAAACTCTCACCGGCTTTAACTTCGAGGAAAGGAAGTCCGGCAGTTTTACATTCTGCAAGACAAGTGAAAACACCTGAGAAGAAAGCCGCCAAGGGCTGTTGGCGATCGTCAATCCACGCGTGGTGTTGCCGAGATTGGGCAGCTTGAAAATTCCGCCGCCTCCACTCGCGGCCCTGCGCGCGCCGCCGTCAACAACTTCAAAATTAGTCCATGCAAGCTCAGCCCAATGGGCGATGGGCGTGGTATCTTCATTCGGCTCAAGCCCAAATCGCGGCTCGGAAGGCTGTTGCTGAAAGACAAAGAAAAATCCTTCTGGAGATTGCGGAGTGCCGCCGCGCGCGTCGTCGAGGCTCAGATTGAATCCCAGAAACGTGATGTCAGTGGGCAGCGTGCCACGGAAAATCGGATAACGCTCGTCAGTCTCATCCAGCACGCGCGTGCCATCCACGGCGCGCTTGGCTTTGCCCGCGTAGACAATGGCGTTGGGATAGCGTTTAAAGAGTTCGCCACGCACCAGGAGCACTACGTTGTTTTGAACAATGTCCGTGCGGTTGGGATGCTGGCCCAGCGGAACCGGTTTGGGCCATGTGTGAATCAAGGGAATATCTTTCAGCAGCTCGCGCAACTTCGCGGGATCGCTGGGATCGCCTTTCTGTGGAACGTAAGCCTTTACATCCCAGAACTGGCGGAAGTAACTTCCGCGCTGATCGGTGGGGTAATCATTCCACAAAAGCTGGCGCGCCATTTCATGATTCAGACCCACCATGTAACCTTCAATGAACGCATGGTTCGCGAGCAGAATTCCCAGAGTGTCCGGCGGCACAAGTTCCACGCCTGGCAGCACGTAATCCGCAGAGAGATCACGCAGTGGGGCATACATCGGTTGGGGAAATTCCGGCGCTGCCATGATCTGTTCCAATGGATCGGCGGCAAGCCAGGAAAAGCTGGCTGAAAATGAGATAAGTGACTGCACACGCTTTGGCACCGTGATTACCGGGTCAAGGCGCGCCAGGAGAGTGGTCTTGATAGTTACCAGATCAAGCGCCGGCGCCAGAGGTGGATCTACAGGGAATGCCTGAAAATACGTAAACAGGTCAGTTGTGGCGCTGCGGAAAGCTACGGCCTGCGCAGAATCGGCTCCTGTGCCGCCGGACGGAGGCGCTGTTCCTGGCGTGGTAACTACGAAGGTTGGGTTCGGAGGCGCTTGCGCCACGGCCGCCGGCGTCATGCCTGTGATGGTTAAATCATTTGCAGCCTGCGCTTGCTGCAAAAGCTTCTTGATCGCGGGCCAGATGGCGGCTGCGGCTGCCGCCGTCACCGCCAGAACAATCAACGCCGCCGCCGGTCCCACGAAAACTCCGACCACCACAACCACCAGCAGAACCAGAAGCAACAAGGCGAGCAGAATCCATTTCCAGTACTTCGCGAGCACCTTGATCCAGGGCGCGACGAAGTTATTGGAAACGGTGTCAATTGAAACCATGCCGCCCGGCGGCTTGGGATCGGGAACGATGGTGATGTCACCGGAGTTCACTCGCGAGAGCAACGCGGTGCGTGATTTGGGCGATGGACCAAGCCTTCTGCGCGGGCGCGTTACGCGACGGAACGTGCCGGAGAGCAGACGTTCCGGCACACGACTTTTTCTTACAGAGGCCAGGATCGTTGTCGGACTGGCCAGAAGGCGCGCGTGTAGCGGCGCGGTTACCGTCATCAAGGTTTCCGGCAGGGCCGGCCGCAATTCATGAACATGCAGTTGCTGCAAGGCGGCGCGCGCGAGTTGCGCCTGGCGCAACAACTCATTGGCTTTGCGTATACCATCCACCTGCTGCCATGCGGAGGCTATCAACTGCGTGCGCTCATCCTGAACTACCTGCGTGCCCATACCGGCAGCGCTGCGGTTGCGCGGATCGAGATTCAGGTCGTTCACCCATCCCGGCGCGGTGCGGTCCACGCTTTGAACAGCTGCGTGCCAACGCCCGTAAATGGGAGGCGCAATCACAGGATCGTCAGGATTTGGGTTCGCAGGATCGTCCGTGGACGCGCTAGGGTGATTGATGAACGTTTGAACATCCGTTTGGAAATTCGTTTTGTCCGGATCATTCCATGGCGTAGGCTGGGTCAGGACGCTGTGCAGCGCGCCCTCCAGACCCAGCGGCGGTCCGGCAGAACGAATATGCGGCGCAGGCGTTGTCACGTCCATAGGACGTTCACCGACTTCAGCCGGCAGAACGCGCGGCGTCAGTCGACGGACAAGAGATTCAAAATCGCCCTCATCGCTGGTATTGAATTCGAACTGATAATAGAAGGGCAGCGACAACGGAGCATGTGTGGCGTTGGTCCAGGCGGGATCTGTATTGGCGACGCCGGAAACGTCCTGGCCTAATCCTGCCTGCACGCCTATGTCGAATGCCGGGACAAGAAATACTGTGTAATGAGTTTCTGGATCGAGCCTCCGCGGACACAGCAGACGAGAGATAACATTTCCCGGAGCGCTGCTCATCGCGTCCGTTAATGGCGTGTCACCGCTCACCTGTACGTGCGCCCAGTTGGACGAATCGGAAAGGTCCTGCAGCGCACTTATGGTCTGGACTTGCACCACGGGAAGAGGATTCGGCGCTACAGACGGAAGCTTGAATTCATCCGGCTTTAATGCAATCAACGCCAGCCACGGCCGCAGGCTATCTCCATTGGGCGCCGCGGGCGTAAATAGCCAGGGTAGATCAGGCGTATCAAATTCAATGCCGCAGAGATAATTTGGCTCGTAGTTGACAGTAAAGTTGCGCGGCTCAGTGCGAATGATATGCCGCGGATCAATGCCGATGACATCCCCTGGCCCGAACATCTGCACCTGCATGGGCGTGGGCTGTACGGTGGTGGTCGTGCCGCCTTTCTGGACATCGAGAGAGAGTTGCACACTCAGGCTGGCGCGCCCAGGCAGAGTGCCGTTGTTGTCCGGGTTGCTGACGCTGGCTCCGACGCCGCGCCGTGCCCAACTCAGGAAGTGATAGCGGCCAAGAGGCGGATCACTCATGCTGTCACCTCATGCACGGGAAGAATCTGCAGGTTGCTGCTCTCTTCAGGATGCAGAGCAAGATAAGTATCCAGCGCCGCGCGCGCGTGGTAGTAAGTGCCGCCTGAAGGAGAGACAATATCGCTACGCACGGAGAGATCTTCCACGTGCGCCACAACGTAAGCGGCGTCCTGGGTTGAGATCTTCGCCCCAGCCGTCCCGGTTCCGTATTTGAAGAGGCCGGTATTCTTGAGCGGAGATTCAAAACCTGCGCCCTGGGCGCTGAGCGCCAGATGGACATCCGCCGTCATGGCGTAGCGCCGCGCGAAGCGCGAAAAGCCGGTGGGCTCGTCAATGTATCGCTCTTCATAGAAAACGGTGCGCGGTGAATCCGCTCCAGAAGTGATTTCCGTCGAGCCGATCTTAATCCCGGCATCGTATCGTTCAAAGCTGGGATGGCTTACCTTATCGGCATCGCTCAGGGTGAGGAACTGGCCAGGAGCAAAATAGTCCTGGAAATTCTGTTTGTTCTCTTCGTGGCCGTCGATCTGGACGTCGCTGATGGCGAAGTAGTTTCCGTCAGAGGGGGTAGCATTGCCATAGCGGGTGATGGGCAAATCAAGAGGAACCACGTTTTCGCGGACACTCAGAGTGCCCATGGGATGAACGCGTAGAGTCTTGTCGTCCGGTTTGGGTGTAGAAAGCGTGACTGCCTGCGTAGTCCCGTCTGGAAGCGCGGTGCTCCAATTGCGTGGGTCTTGAAACGCCGGCAGCAAGTCTGGAAGGACGGGCTTTGAAGGGAGAATCGCCGGCGTGCTGTCTCCCCAACTGATATCCAGAGATGCGCTGACGCTGAAAAAGAGAATATGGATGCTGGCATCGCCGTGCAGGTGCCATGGACGCGGACCGGAGAAAGTGCCATCAACGCTCAGGCCGCACAGGCTAACGCCTTCGAAGGAGACATCGAATCCCGCAGAGAAATCAAACTCGAAAGAAAATGGCGAAAAGATAATGAGGACGTCAAAGCCCAACCACCCGTGAATGGTGAAGCCGGCGGCGGAAGCGTACGCCTCAACATTGGAGCCGAACTGCAA
>JBAVUZ010000524.1:0-1674 GCA_049697035.1 Candidatus Angelobacter sp.
AGCTTTGAGGCAAGCAAGCCATAGAGCATTACTGGAACGGCAACCACAAATCCTGCAATCGGACCGGCAATGCCAATATCGAACAAATCAGCGCGGCTTTTTATCGGCGACTTGATGCGGATAAAAGCGCCCAGCGTGCCAATCAGCGTGGGCGCGGGAATAAAAAATGGCAGCGTGGCAAAAACTTTGCGTCGAACGCAATAAACGTAATGGCCGAGTTCGTGCGCGGTAAGAATTCCCAGCAGCGACAGAGAAAAGGGAAGTCCCATCAACAGCCGATGCCAATCCTGCAACGCCCATTGCCATGGCCAGTAATCCAAGTCATCGGAAAACAGGCCTAGATTTTTGTTAAACGTATCCTGCATGTGGGCGCCAATGCAGAGCGTGGTAAAGATCGTGGCAAGAAACAGGAGCGCGTGCAGCCAGTAACGCCGTTTCGGCGGGTGAACAACCACGACGGTAATTTCCCGTCGTTCAGGATCAAAGACGTGGTATTCCTGCGAAAGAGGCTGGATGTCCGACATGAAACGAATAGCCCTGGAAACTTGAAAGCTGCCGCGTGGGAAAGCGGATCAACTGCTTAGTCGATGGACTGCAACTCCTTTCCCGGCTTAAAGCGCACGGCCTTTCCGGGAGGAATGTTCACTTCCGCGCCGGTGCGCGGGTTGCGGCCGATACCGGTTTTGCGCGGGCGCACGTTAAACACGCCAAATCCGCGCAGTTCAATGCGTTCGCCCCCGGCCAGGGCCTTCTTCATGCTTTCAAAAACGGTTTCCACGGCCAGCTCGGCCTTGGTTTTGGTGATGCCGGTTTTGTTTACCACTTCGTTAATGATATCGAGCTTAATCACAGGTCAGCTCTCCTCAATTTTACAGAAAGGGCGTAACTTGCAGATATTATTGGACTTCTCTGCATGTTGTCAATGGAACAGTTTCAAGGGGTCCCCGACGCGCGCCGGTGTTGCGCGTGGTGGGGCAGGCCTATAAGATGGCTTCTTTGGCGCTCCACCAAAATCCCCGCAAACAGGAACCTTCTTAAAAATGGCAATCAAAAGCGACCGCTGGATCCGCCGCATGGCGCAAGAGCATGGAATGATCAACCCTTTCAACGATCGCCAGGTGCGTGAAGGCGTTATTTCTTATGGCGTTTCGTCTTACGGGTACGATCTGCGCGTGGCCGACGAATTCAAGATCTTTACCAACGTCAACTCCGCCATTGTTGATCCCAAAAATTTCGACGAACGGTCATTTGTCAGCGTGCAGGCCGCTTCCGTGCTGGTCCCGCCAAACTCTTTTGCCCTGGCGCGCTCGGTGGAATACTTCAAGATTCCCCGCGACGTGCTGACCATCTGCGTCGGCAAGTCCACTTATGCCCGCTGCGGCATCATCGTAAACGTGACGCCCTTTGAGCCCGAGTGGGAAGGCTTTGTTACGCTGGAGATTTCCAACAGCACGCCCTTGCCGGCCAAGATCTATTCCAATGAAGGCCTGTGCCAGATCCTCTTCTTCCAGGGCGACGAGCCTTGCGAAACCAGCTACAAAGACAAACAAGGGAAATACCAGAAGCAGACGGGGATTGTGTTGCCCAAGCTGTAAAGCAAATCTTCACCACGGAGACACGGAGGCACGGAGAAAACCGATTGCGGGTTATTTCCGATCAGTGTTATCCGCGTTC
>JBAVUZ010000525.1:0-5786 GCA_049697035.1 Candidatus Angelobacter sp.
GTACGCCACCCGCTCTCACCATCGCGCCACTCCAGCCTTTGCGCAAGGGCTCATTGATGCGGTGGCGTTTGCTTTCCAGCAGCAGCCCTTCCGCCACTTCATAACACGACGCAGAAACTCCCAGCAGGTTCAACGCACGACTGTCATCATGCCCCAGGAGTTCTAGAAGCGAGACCGCCGAACTGAGTCCTGAAGCCGCGAAATGCTGCGGCAGTGTGCCCACGTTTTCATTCCATACTGGGATGACGGTTGCGCCAATCAACACTCCTGTATAACTCGACATTACTAATCCGGTGGCGGTAGCCAGCGCTCCCGCCGCATTTTCAACTAGTCTGATCGGAATTGAAGGGCCAAGCTTTACCTGCATGATGTTGGCGAATGCAGCTGCCGCGGAGAAGCTGGAGAAAGCTGAGAGCGTCCACGCTCCCATGCTCATGGGACTTTGCGGCTTGAACACCCGGAGCATATTCAGGAAGCGGGATGGCATTCCCAGATCTTTAATTAGCAGCGCTGATGACAGAGCGCCTCCGCCGGCGGCCATCCATCGCGCACTGCGCACCAGTTCGCGATCTTTGCTCAACCAGTTCGCTATGTTCGCGATTACCGCTGAAGCCCCAGCCGCACCGCCCACAAAAAAATATAGCGGCACTTCCGGCTTCCACTGCGGTTCTTTGAGCAGCGGCACTCCGTAGTACCCTGCGGTTGGCGAGGCGTGTGGGAACGGCGCTCCCTGCGGCGCCACTCCTTTTCCTGAGACCACGCCAGAGCGCGCGGCCTCGCGACGCAGGGCCGTCAACCGTCTTTCGCTTTGTGTATCTGGAACGCGTCCTGGAAGTTCAGGTAAGGAAACTCGGCTCATCGTTTGCCTCCCAAAAAGGCCAGCAGGGTCGCGCCCAGCATCGCTCCAGCCGCCACCGCGGCAGACTGCCATGCTTTTTTTAAGTAGGTGGTGGGGACTTCAGGATTCGGCGGCAGATTGTATGTACGTGGATTGCCACGCAACAAAAACAGTGAATGTATTCCTTTAACGCTGGTCTCAATGGGATCATAGATCACTGCGTCTGTTACCCCGCGTGCATCAAGCACTTTCAGTCGCTCATCAGCCTCGCGTCGCAAATCTTCAAGCTGCCCGAATTTGATGGATTCAGTTGGACAAGCTTTGGCGCACGCCGGTTGCAATCCTGCGCGCTGGCGATCTGAACAAAAAGTGCATTTGAACGCGCGCCCATCGTCTTCATTTTTCTCTACAACGCCAAACGGGCAACTCACCACACAGTAAGAACAGCCGTTGCAGATGTCCGGCTGAATAAATACCGCGCCAAATTCCATGCGCACAATTGCGCCCGTCGGGCATGCTTCAAGGCAGCCTGCCACTTCGCAATGCTTGCAGACATCGGAAGAAAAGCCCCACGCCGGCAGTTGCTCCGCAGAGTTACCACCGCGCCCGATCTCTGGCGTATTCTCTACAAACTTCACATGCCGCCATGTGGAATGCCCGACGGCCATGGTGTTGTCATAGGAATTTCCGCTCCACTCAAAGCCGTCTTCTCCCAGTTGGTTCCATTCCTTGCACGCCACTTCACAGGCCTTGCAGCCGATGCACAGTGTGGAATCGGTCAAAAAAGCAGTTGTGCTCATGCCGTCCTCCGCAGGTCTCGTCGCCAGATTTTCAATGCTTGTGCGCTCCTTGGCACGCGGCCCGGATGCGCATTGCACACCAGCGCTTTGGTTTCCATAATGCGCACGTTTGGCTCTTCAGAAATTGAGAGCAGATCATTGGGCACGTCGCCCGTGACCAGGCCTTTGTATCCGAATTGATAAGGAAGGTAGATCGTGTGCCTGATCTTGCCGTCGATTACCAGCGGCTGATTCCGCTCCGTGATCAGCGCGCGTGCTTCTAAAATTCCGCGCATCGTGGTCACAGTGAGAAACTCTCCGGTTCGCACTCCGATCTCTTCCGCCAACTGTGGTGAGATTTCTGCAAACAATTCCGGCTGCAGTTCCGCCAGGTGCGGAAGATAGCGGCTCATGCCGCCGCCGGTGTGATGCTCGGTCAATCTGTATGTGCTCAGCAGGTAAGGGAAGCGTTCGTCGCCGGCAGGGAAGGCATAGGCATTGTCAGAGCGCTCTTTCTTGTCTGCCGCAGGATTCGTGCTGTGTTCCGGGTAGAGCGGACTCGCGACTATGCTCTCCAGAGGTTCATAGTGCGTTGGCAGTGGACCGTCTTTTAGTCCGCTGGAAACCCAGATCCATCCCACGCCGTCCGGATGCATGATGAATGGCTTGTCACCGGCAATTGCATCATCGCCCTTTGCGCCCTCTTCTGGTCGATAATCCGGAGCCTTATCTTCGGTGAAGTCTGCTTGATCGTGGCCTGTCCACTTTTTCTGGCCCGCATCCCACCACACCAGCGCTTTGCGCTCGCTCCACGGTTTTCCATCGGGACGCGCGGAGGCACGGTTGTACAAAATGCGGCGATCGCTCGGCCACGCGTAGCCCCAACCATGTCCATAGCGGCCTTTGGGTTCGCGCTTGCGGGCCTTGTTCTCGTCCGGCGCGGGCATTACGCCTGAATAAATCCAGCAGCCGCAGGCTGTGGAACCGTCGTTCTTGAGCTCTTTATAGCCAGAAACCAGAGTATGGTCGTTTACGCGATAGCCGTTGATTTCGGCGATGATCTCTTCAACCTTGGGCTCGGCATGGCGGCCGTGCGTCCTGTAGTCCCACGTGAGCGCGTTCAAAGCTGCATTGTGCGATGTTTGCTCCTTTGCCGCTTTGGCCTTCAATCGCCGGCCAAGGTGATACATGAACCATGTTTCGCTACGGCAGTCTTCAGGTGGGTCCACTGCTTTTTCGTGGAACTGCAACAGGCGTTGCGTGTTGGTGAAACTTCCTTCCTTCTCCGCGTGACCGGCCGCGGGGAGAAAGAAGATTTCAGTTGCGATCTTCTTCGGATGAAGTTCCCCGCGTTGCACTTCAGGCGAATCCTTCCAGAATGCGGCGGTTTCGGTCTCCACAAAGTCGCGTACGACAAGCCACTTCAGATTTGCCAGCGCGGAGCGTTCGAGTCTTCCGTTGGCTGCTCCCACTGCCGGATTCTGTCCCATCACAAAGAGACCTTCGAGTTTGCCATCGGCCATATCAAGCCAGTAACCGTATTCAGAATGGTCGCCGGTGACGCGCGGCAGAAAGTGAAAGCCAAATTCGTTTTCGGCGGTTGCGGTGTTGCCGTACCAGGCCTTGAGCAGGCTGACGGCGTACTTATCAAAGTTGTGCCACCAGCCGGAGCTGGACGTATGTTTCTTCAGATACGTGTCCAGAGTATTCGAATCGTCCTCGAAAAAAGGCATGGGCAGATAACCGGGCAGAATGTCGTAAAGAGTCGGCACGTCTGTGGAACCCTGGATGGTCGCGTGGCCGCGCAGGGCCATCACTCCGCCACCAGGCCGGCCGGTATTGCCGAGCAGCAGTTGCAGGATGGCGGCGGCGCGGATAATCTGCGGGCCTTTGGAATGCTGCGTCCAGCCCACGGCGTAACAGATGGCTCCCGTCTTTTCAGGGCCGGAAGCTGATGTGTAGGTTTCCGCTACTTCCAGAAATTTTTCTTTCGGAATGCCGCAAGAGGACTCAACCAGTTCTGGCGTGTACCGCGCAAAATGCTTTTTCAATACCTGAAAGACGCAGCGGGGATTTTCCAGGCTGGGATCGTTTTTGTGTTCGCCCAGGTCACCCGCTTCGCCGCCGCGATCTTTGCCATGCCCACCGCTATGCTTTGAGTGTCCGGCAAATGCCCCGCCCGACTCTTTGTATGGCGAACCTTCATAGAGCCAGGTTTTTGGATCGTACTGCTTCTCCTCCTGGTTCCAGCCGGAAAAGATTCCGCCCAGGTCTTCGGTATCGCGAAAATCCTCGCGCAGCAGAGTGGAAGCATTCGTGTAATGGATTACATATTCGCGGAAATACTTCTCGTGCGTAAGGACATAGCTGATGAGCGCCCCGAGGAAAATAATGTCCGAGCCGGGCCGCAAAGGCAGCCAGTAATCCGCCATCGCCGATGTGCGGTTGAAACGCGGATCAACATGAATTACTTTTGCGCCTTTCTCGCGCGCTTCCATCACCCACTGGAACCCGACGGGATGGTTCTCAGCCATGGACGATCCCATGATCAGGATGGCGTCAGAATATTGCAGGTCCTGCTGCGCTGTGGTGGCTCCGCCGCGACCGTATGATGTGCCCAGACCGGGCACCGTGGAGCTGTGTCATATTCGGGCCTGATTGCTGATGCACACCATGCCCAGGCCGCCGGTAAACATTTTCTTGATCAGGTAATTTTCTTCGTTATCCAGCGTTGCGCCGCCCAGATGCGCAATCGTCTTGGTCTGCATCAGGGTGTGTCCATCCTGCTTTTCGACAAAAGAACGTTCACGGGCGTCCCACAGCCGATCAGCGATCATGTCCATCGCGGTTTCCAGATCAAGGCTTTCCCACTTCCTGCTGAACGGGCGGCGGTATTTCACCTTCAACTCGCGATTTTTGTGGGTCAGGAGCTCATAGCTGTCCGCTCCCTTGGGGCAGAGCCGTCCCCGGGAGATGGGAGATTCAGGATCGCCTTCAATAGAAACCAGTTTGTTGTTTTTGTGGTAAATGAGCTGGCCGCAGCCCACGCCGCAGTAAGGGCAGACAGAACGGGCCACTTCAGCGCCAGCCGTGCGCGGTCCAAGAGCAGAGGTCCTGTCAGACATGGCTTCCGGGCCGGTTCCATCTCCGCCGGTCTTGATTTGTTTGACGACTGGCCAGCGCGAAAGCAGTTCCCGGAGCATTTTTTGTCTCCCCCCCTCTTAAAGTTGTGAAGGGCGATTGGTTAAACGGGTTGCCCCGGGCCGGGCGAGATTGCATCGTAATGCGATCCAATAGACGCATAAACCGTCGCGTAGAGACGCAGCATTGCCGCGATAGGTGATGCGCGCCCAAAGCGCGGGCTGGGATATGCCGCAGAGCCAAAATCCGCCCGGCTTCCAAATTGGTCCATTGGAATACCGGAACTAAATCAAAAAATGGCAGAAACCGATTAAAAAAGTAGTACAAATGGCAAGTGATTTTCTATTGCGAAAGGAGAATTTCAATGCCAAAAAGCACAGAAAACAACAGAGTCCTGGCCCGCATGTATGGCCGTGAATTAAGCGAAGCGGAAGTAGAGCAGGTCCGCGGAGGCATTCTCACCCACCTTTGCACCTTCGACTTCACAACCTGCACGATGGATGGTGATTGCGAACAGATACCCCAATGCCCCTAGAGAATAGCCGCAACAAAGCTAATGATGAAGGCGGTAATAAATCGAGGGGATTCAAAATCCACGCCTTGGAACGGCGTGCGGTTAATGAGTCCCCTCCTGGACCATGATCAATCGCAGGAGCTGCAACTCGGTTAGCCTGCCGGGGACTCAAAGAGAAACTTGTTGAGGGCATCAGGATGCCGTGGATCTACGAGGCTATGACTCACGCCGTCAGTTGCGCGGTCGTGCTTGGCAATGAGCCAGCCAACGTAAGCGGGCAGGGAATCAGGCAGGGGAGTACGGTTGCCACCTTTTGTAAAATACAAAGTCTCACCTGAAGCAAGCTGGACCAAAGCAATGCCATGTTGGTTCGCATACTCCACGGCGCCGTCCTGAAACGGAGTTGTGGCAAACAGCATGGCTTTTTGCGCGCTAAGCGACAGCTGTTTGGCGTGCAGCATTTGTACCTGCTCACGCTTAATATGGTTCTTGTGGTTCTTGCATTCCACAAGAA
>JBAVUZ010000526.1:0-2180 GCA_049697035.1 Candidatus Angelobacter sp.
ATCACAGCTTGATGGAGCGGTTTGCTCGTCATCTTGACGGCTTTTTTGACAAGTTCGCCCGCATAGAAGTTGTAGCGGAACGGGCCGCCGGTCACCTTGGGCAGCTGGCGATTGTGGCCATCGGCAAAGATCGCGAAGTATTGCCCTCCGGGGGCAAGGTGCGGCGCCAATCCGGAGCCGGCCAGCGTGTCGGCGATCGGATAGGTAGCGAAACTCGAGACGCGCTGCTCGCCATCGGTGATGATCGGTGAGCCCGTCGCTTCGAACCGTTTAATTGTGTCGGCGACGGCCGCATCTTGCTCCTGTTCGAGTTGGGCCTTGGTGATCTTCTTCGCGTCGTAGTCCGCGTAGGCCTGCTGTAGCTTCAATGGCCGCGGAATAGAGCCAACCGGCTCCGTGGGGATGCCCGTGGCGGTTCTTGGATTGTAGTCCATGATTTCCTCCCGGTGTGGCGTTAGCGCTCTCGACAAGTCGGAGCTAGACGGAACAGACCCGTCTGTCTATATCGGACTGCTAATTGTGAAGTTGGTCAAGAGGAACCGAGCGCCAATCTATATTTTAAGCGGCGTCTAGGGCCATCACGAGATCGACCAAGCGCGCGCTGGTTACTCGCTACCAATTTCAAATACTGCAGGTGCTCCAAAATCACCTGTTTGGGTTTTTCGTGCGCTGAGTGGTACGAATGAAATTCACAATGCCCGACAGGCAGTTGGTTGAGCCGTAAAGTGGCAAGGAACAGGACTTGACGACGAGAAATACGAGAGTTGCCGCCCGGCCCCGCGAACGTCTTATCGACGCGGCGTACGAGCTTTTTTCGACGAACGGGGTCAACCAGGTTGGCATCGATACGGTGCTCGCCAAGTCAGGTTGCGCAAAGGCCAGCCTGTACAGCAATTTCGATTCCAAGGTCGATCTCGCGATTGCATTTCTCGACCGAAGGGAAACTATATGGACGCGCGGCTGGCTCGAAACCGAGATCAACCGCCGTGCGACGAGCCCGACGGCTCGGCTGCTGGCAATTTTCGACGTGTTCGACGGATGGTTCCACAAAAAGTCTTTCGAAGGCTGCTCCTTCATCAATGTTCTGTTAGAGTCAAAGAGCGGTAGCTCGGTCCGCCAGGCCGCCGCCATCCATCTTGCGAAGATCCGCGCTATCGTGCGCGGCCTCGCGGAGGAAGCACAACTGCATGAACCTGAAAAGTTTGCGCAGGCATGGCATATGTTGATGAAGGGATCGATCGTTTCCGCAGGCGAGGGAAACCGAAATGCTGCTCGCGATGCTAAGTGTGCCGCGCAACTAGTGCTCGAAGGCTGGAAACGGGCGCGAATAACCGGCAAACCGCGCGCAGAGGGTGGGTCCGGCTGTTAGTGGAGCTTTCGCCTCGGTCTTTGGCGAACAGACCATCGTCGCGTTTCTTGTCGATGCGCGGAAGCATTGAATGCCTGGAGCGTAGTCTGTGGCAGGTGCTGCTTCGCTGGGTTCCGAACGGCCAACGTGCACGTTCGTAGGGTCAAGCAGGGCACGCCCAGCACGCATCCGGCTGCCGGCGTCCCTCGGCCATCTCAACTCCAGGATGCGGTGCGCTATACCGAGCTGCCGCCGACGCGGTTCAAGAATTTTTGGCGGGAGTAAGCCAGCGAGAGGGGCAAGCCCAAAGGGTACGCACCCCCCTCCGTCAGGACCGGCCGTGGTATCAGGTTCTTGGAGGGGGGAGCTGTTTGGGTTGTAGCCGGGCGCGCCGAATGGCGGCGTCTTCTATTTTCTGACTCTTGCCAAAAACATCCTTGCCGATCGCCTCGACGGCCGCTTCGTACATCGCGCGAGCGCGGTACATCGCCCTGAAATTCGACGGCGAGTGATTCTGACTATACGTCATCTCGGCACAGGCGAGCCCGCCGCGACGGATCATCAGATCAACCCACTTGTTGCGCATGAGCCCAATCTATCACCTCACCGAGCGGAAAGCGATTTCGGAGCGCACCGAGGCCGTTCCGGCGGCCGCCAAGGCGCGCGGGAAGCGATTGGACACACGGGGCTTACGCGGCCTTCGGCTCAATCAGTATCACCCGGTATCGCCCCGTATTTTTCCAGCGCTTCGTCCTTGAGGCAGCTGTCGAATTGAACTCGAAATATAGCACTGTTCTGATCATCGAGGCTGCATCGCACGAATCGTAAGCAA
>JBAVUZ010000527.1:0-3372 GCA_049697035.1 Candidatus Angelobacter sp.
GAGCAAAGTGATAAGCATGATCCGCCCAATATCGACTTGTACCGCCGATGTACCGCGAGGTTTTGACAGGATTGGCGTAAGTCGCTGAAAACTTTTGGCGTCCCCGACGGGATTTGAACCCGTGTTACCGCCGTGAAAGGGCATGATTTTCTCGACAATTTAACGACATAGCAGATTAGCAGACGCACGGGCGGGAACCCTAAAAGACTGCTAAGAACACGCTGCTGTTGTGGGATTGTTGTGGAGATAAATGACGGCTACATCATCGACGGACACGCACGTTGGGAGTTGGCGCGACACCAAAAACGAGAGACCCTCCAGTGCCTCGCATACGAAGTCTCAGAGGCGGAAGCCCTTCAATGGATACTTCGAACACACCAGCGATCTAATGGCCTCAGTGCATTTCAAAAGATCCTATTGGCGCTGGACTTGGAACCTTCATTTCAAGAAAAAGCACGATCAAACCAACGAGCAGGCGGTCAACATAAGGCTTCGTCAAATTTGAAGGAAGCTGACAAACTGGATGTCCGCCGCGAAGTCGCAGCAGTCGCGGGCGTGTCGGTAGGGAATGTAAGCAAGGTTAAACACTTAAAGCTGTCCGCACATACTGAATTGTTGGAAGCGCTTCGTACTGGAGAGATCAGCATCCATCGCGCATGGCTCTGGAGTCGGGAATCACCCGAGATGCAGCGGGAGGCCTGCGGCCGGCTTCATGGGAGGAAGCCCTGTCTTTGATGACTGCTTCCTTTGCCCGTGGTGCAAGTAGCGTTGTAGCGTGCTTAACGCCAGTCCACCGCTGAGGCAGAACTCCTTTTCCGTCATCCCACTGTGACAATACTCTGCTGCTACTTGCGCTACTTCTGCCGCTGTGCGAGCGCCGTTTCGGCTCAGATGTTCCGTGTTTTTCTGTGATCCTTCCACGGCAACAGAAATTCTTCGTCTTGTACAGATGTGTTTGCTGTGACGCTTACGTGAAACAGCGGTATCGTAAATTAATCATCAGCCCAGTTGGACTCGCCTGTGGATGGTTCGGGCTGCGCCCTTCCAGGTGTCGTTGGACTCGCCTATGGATGGTTCGGGCTGCGCCCTTCCAAGTGTCGCGCACGCGGGAACAAGATGTAATCCTCCAGGCATGAATGGACCAGAAGATCGCGTTTTAGCAGTTGCAGGAGCTCTCTGAACCTTCCAAACTCCGGCTGAGGAAGTTGCAGATCCTTACTGCTTTCGGTAATGCCTTCCAGCAGAGTGTCGGTAAGTTCATGCTCGTCCGACATAACTCTCATCAAAGTGTTAACCGGGCGGCGAACGCTCCTGAAGAACAGGCTGTCCGGCTGGTCGCCTGCCCCGGTGCTGTCCAGAGCTTGTATCCGCGGAAAGACCGTGTCTTCTTCTTTCCGCAGGTGCATCGTCAACTCCCGCTCAAGCAACTGGAGTTTCGTTTTCAGCTTTCCCAGTTCCGGGTGGGCTCGGCGATGTTGTTCCCATGCAGTATCGGTGATGGGGTGAAGCTGGGAGAATAACTCCCGGATGAATTGATGATGACGATGGACGATATGCTGGATCAGCGCCGTTAGCGGCTGTTGCGTCCAATCTTTTTGCGTTTCGCTCGCTCGCGTTGCATATTCGGCCTCCTCTACTGAGCGCAACACGCGTTCTCCCGACAGCCCATGTGCAAGGCAAAGATTGTCCAGCGGCCGCGCCGCCATACGATAGCAGTCGATTCCGAGCCGCTCGAAAATGAGGATGGCCGCGGGTGCGAAGGCCACGATCTCGCCGATCTTACTCGAAGTATTCATTTACCTCGCCTGCCTGAACTGTTTTTAGACAGCGCAGATGCTCAATGCGGAGCATTCGCCGGCTGCGCCACCGCCGCTGCACCAAGGCGGTGCCTTGATTCCAGAAACGCGATGATCACAGAGAGCTGGTCCGGCGTCATATTTCCATTGTAGGACGGCATGTTGTAGGCTCCGCTGAAGATTCTCGTCTTCATCTGCTCCCCCGTAAGACGATCTCCCGCGTCGGTCAAATCCGGCCCGCGAACTCCACCGTAACCCGAGACTGCATGACAATATTCACACCCTTTCGAATAAAACAGCCGGGCGCCATCGGCCAGCGGGCCGGAAGTGGTTCCGACAACCGCAGGCGGCAGAGGCTTGGCTTCAAATCGCGGTGACCAGGGGGAGACTTGTCCGATCCGTGAATAATGGAAAATGATGACGATCACCATGACTACGATCCCAATTGACCAGGGGCGACGGAGTGGTGAACGCTCCCCTTTGCCGGCAACAAACGGCAACAGAACCAGAAACAACCCAAATACGGCAGGTCCGAGGATGATGACATAGCGCTCAAGCCAGCCCGGAATCAAAGCGAGCACCGCGAAATACCACAGGAAAAACCAGTCAGGACGTGGCGCAGCATCAATCAGAGTCGGGTCCGGCGGTTTCCCGAGTTCCGGCGGTCCGACCCACAGCGCAAGCACGGCCACAACAACCACCACTAGCAAGGCGAAGACTGCGTCTCGCCAGGCAGCGTCCGGCCAGAATGGCACACCATCGCGCTGCAGGAGGGCGTGATACCACTTGCGGTAGGTCTTGGGGTCAACCGGCTGCCCCGCCTTGGGTGGTTCTGAAATACCATTGTGGACAACTAAGTAGAGGTGAATGGCAATAAAGGGAAAGATCAGAGCAGGTATAAAGAAGACATGGGCGGCGAAGAAGCGGCTTAGGGTAGCTCCACTCACAGTGTCGCCGGCAAGGATGAAATGTCCCAGCCAATTTCCAATGATAGGTGTCCGTCCGGCCTGTTCCGCGGCTACGACGGCCGTCCAGAATCCAGTCTGGTCCCAGCGAAGCAACTGCCCGGTGAAAGCCATCAAGAGCGTAAATAGCAACAGGCCCGCTCCGGTCAGCCAGTTCATCTGGCGCGGATACTTGTACGCGCCCATCAGATAGACGCGGATCGTGTGGATCCCGATGAGCACGACCATGGCCGAGGCGCCGAAGGCGTGCATCCCGCGAATGAAGCTGCCCAGCCGGTGGGCCGTGATGAATTGCAGACTGTCGTAAGCGCTTCCCGTGGATGTAACGTAACTGCTCGAAAGAGCAATGCCGGTGACAACCTGCAGCAGGAAAACGGCCAGCGTGGCGCTGCCGAAAACATAAAACCAGCGTGTCTTGCGCGCGCGGAACCGGATGATAGAGCGGTTTACTCAGGGCCGCAGATGCGCCCGTGAGGTCTTCAATCCATTCCCAAATCCTTTTCAGGAGCCGCAACACTTCTCCTCCGAGACATTCTTTAACTCATAATCGGTACCGGGCTGGTCAGTATCTCGACTTGTCCTGCTTGAACCCGGACGGGATACCTCACCAA
>JBAVUZ010000528.1:0-1637 GCA_049697035.1 Candidatus Angelobacter sp.
ACACGCATTTCCGCAGCTTTGGCAAACTGGTGCTGCCTAAACTCGTGGAACAAAAGATTGGCGTGCTGGGCATGAAATCCATGGGCGACCAGATCATTCTGAAGAGCGGCCTGGTCAAACCCATGGAATGCCTGCACTATGCGCTGAACCTGCCGACTTCAGTGGTGATTACCGGAATCGACAGCCAGGAAATTTTGCAGCAGGCCTTTGAAGCGGCCAAAACTTTCAAGCCCATGAGCAAAGAAGAAGTCGCGACGTTATTGGCCAAAACGGAAAAAGTGGCGGCGCAAGGGGAATATGAACTGTTCAAGACTTCAGCACACTTTGATTCCACGGCGCACCATCCGGAGTGGCTGGGCGGACAGTCACCGCACGTGGATAAGCTTGCAGGACCGCCGAGCTAAGCAGCGGAGCGCTTATGGCTCTGAATTGATCGAGACAAACTCCGTTTTTACATCGCCATTGGGACTGATGGTGTGCATGGCAAAGCCGAGTGGACTGCTCCATGGCAGAAGCCGGCTGGTGCTGGGCGCAACGTGCCAAATAATGCCGTCGCGCTCAAAAATGTTTCCCACATGCCAGTGGCCCACGAGCATATGCCTCACGCCGAGGCGATGCAGCAGATTCAGTTCGCGTGAACGATACGGTTCGTTGATGACCCAATAAGGTTTAGGATCTGGAGGCATGTTGTCGCCACGCGCCGCCGGGATGTGCTGGATGCCGATGACGATTCCCTCACGCCTGTCATCATTGTCATCATCCTGGAAGCGCTGCGGCTCGCGGCCGCGGCCAAAGCTCCACCAGTGACGGCGACGGTTGTCGGCAGTGCGGCTCCCCGGCTGCTCGCCGAGCCAGGCAAGCATTTTCTCGCCTTCAGCCTGGGTCGCTACCGGCAGCGGCTGCGGCGACTGCGCGTCGAAGTTGTCGAAATTGCCGAGGAGCTGGGAGTCAATCACCACGAAGGTGACCCCCTTCACCTGAAAGCGATAGTAGTCGGGGCCAAAAACCTCGCGATAGCGCGCAACGTCATTGGTATGAACGTCATGGTTTCCCGGCGCGTAGTACACAGGAGCGTGCAGCCACTTTAAGATGCCGCGAGCCAGCAGCCACTGGTCATAGCTCTCACCGATATCTCCGCTCACGATGACGGCATCGGGGTGGCGAGCGTTCACCATGTCCACAGTGCGCCGCAAGTTATCGAACGCATGCGGAGCGTGAGGTTCACCCAGGTGCGTGTCACTGATCTGGGCAATCACAACCTGCCCATTTGCGCGCACGGCGAAGACGAGCAGAAAGATGAAAATTAAATTGAGAAGCGCAACTTTCGTGCGCCAAAGCATTCCGCGCATAAATTTCTTCCTAAGCTGAATCTGTAATAAGAAGGCGTTTTGGCGCGGGGAGTTGTCAGCAGAACAGGCGTGTGAGTAAGCTGGATCTTGTAAATGGAACTTTTTCAACACAGGGCAATCAAATACTTATGGAAAATTTACAAACTGTGGTCTTGGGCGGTGGATGTTTCTGGTGCCTGGAAGCGGTGTTCGACCGCATGGAAGGCGTCACGTCAGTTGAATCTGGCTATATGGGCGGCCATGTGGATAAGCCCACTTACCGGCAGGTCTGCAATGGCGATACCGGCC
>JBAVUZ010000529.1:0-1747 GCA_049697035.1 Candidatus Angelobacter sp.
GCGCAAAGATGTCCAAGAGCAAAGGCAACGTGGTTTCGCCCGATGAAATGGTGGCGAAGTTCGGCGCGGATTCCACGCGCATGTATGCTCTTTTCGCCACGTCTCCCGATCGCGAACTTGACTGGCAGGAAGCTGGCGTTGAAGGCGTGCATCGCTTTCTCGGCCGGGCGTATCGTTTTGTGATGCGCAATGCCGGAGTGTCAGGGAAAACCTCCTCCGGAAATGGTGCTGGTTCCGCGTCTTATTCTTCCGTACTTTCACCCAAGGCGCGGCAGATTGAGCGCAAGCTTCACCAGACGATCAAGCGCATCTCTGAAGATTTTCAGGGACGCTGGCACTTCAATACGTCTGTGGCGGCGATCATGGAATTCGTGAACCAGCTTTATGCCGCGGAAGATGAAATCAGTGGCGGCAAATTTCCTCCGACGTTGCTCGCCGATGTCCAGCGCCGCCTTGTGCTTTTGCTGGCTCCATTCGCGCCATATCTCGCGGCTGAACTTTGGGAACTCCTTGGTGAAAGCGAAAATATTCTCCGCTACCCGTGGCCCGCTTACGATCCTGCTTTGGCCAAAGAAGACGAGATCACCTATGCCGTCCAGGTCAACGGCAAGCTTCGCAGCCATATTGTCTTTCCGGCGGACACTCCTGAAGACGCTGTGCGTGAGCGCGTGCTTGCCGATGAAAAAGTGCGTGCCGCGACAGATGGAAAACAGGTTGCCAAGGTAATTGTGGTCGCAGGCAAGCTCGTCAACGTGGTGGTCAGATGACCACAAATGATGCGTGGCAAGGAAGAATGTCTAAGCCTCCCAACCCCATCACGCAGGGTCTACGCGCCGTCACGCGCGACCCTGTAATTTTTTTCGTCGAAATCCTCTGGCGCTGGTCGTTTGCGCTTCTGGCCTGCCTGCTGGTTGTCGGCGTCGGGTTGATGATTCTTGGGCCGTTGCACGTTGGCCACGCGTGGGATACAGCATGGCGCAGTCGCGATCCCCAAAGGATGGGTCAGTTGGTGGTGGCCGTCGTGTTGCTTCTGGGAATCAAGGTCATCCTGTTTGCGGCAATCGGCGTACCATTGGCGATCGCTCTTATCTGGAGCATTCTAGCGGCCCTGGGACGTTTCGCCACTGTCCGGCGGTTGCGCGCGGGGCTCACGTCGCTCCGCTTCCGCAGCATTTTTGCGCTGCAGCTCTTGCGTGGATTTATTGGCTGGCTCTCTTTGGTATTGCTGGTCACCGCCAGCGTTGGCGAGATGCTTATTGCCACTCACGGCCCTCAGCCGGACCTTGTTCTCTACTACCTGATGATGCTGCCGTCGGTTGTTCTGATCAGCGCCTTCTGGCTCACGGTGAACTGGTATCTTTCCCTGGCGGCAATTTTTGGTCGCGACGGCCAAAGTTTTCGCGGCGCGTTGCGCCAGGCCCGCCAGACCGTCCGCCAGCAACGCTCTGATTTTGCCGGAACGGGTTTCGTTTTCCTGCTTTTCCGCGTTGTTGTCCTGTTGATTGTCACGGCCATCTGCGGCCTCACTTCAGGCATGGCGGGCACAGCGCCCCAGAGTTATTTCACGCTTCTGATAATCGTTTCTTTGGCGTACTTGGCCGCGGCAGATTTCCTTTACATGGCCAGGATGGCGGCATATCTCGCGCTGGCCGCCGCGCACGTGGATCCCGCCGCTGGACCAAAGCTTGTCGCGACTTCCTCCGCAACTCCTCTTGAGAACACCCCGATTCTTTGATTTACCTTTACA
>JBAVUZ010000530.1:0-6951 GCA_049697035.1 Candidatus Angelobacter sp.
TTTTTCCGCGACGCTGGCCGCGCACGTTTTTATTTCTTCCCTTTCTCATGGCGCTGGGAATCGGCCTGACGTTGACGAACACGCGCGCCGTGATTGAAGCGCTGCTGGGCATCAAATCATCATTTAAGCGCACACCCAAGTACGCAGTGCAGTCGAAAGCCGATAAAGCACAGGGGCAAAAATATCGGCGGCGGCTCGGTATTGTTCCGTGGCTGGAGTTGCTGGTAGGAACGTACTTTATTGTGATGTGCGCTTACGCTTTTACCAGCGGGAATTACTGGACGATCCCGTTCCTGCTGCTTTTTGTGCTGGGATACTGGTACACCGGGTTGATGTCATTGCTGCAAGGCCGGTTTGAACGCCGCAGCAGGGCATCTCAGGAGCCGCATACTAAGCCTTTCCCCGTGGGCGTCTAAGAGCTTTTTCAGGGGCCGTGCGGCGTGCAGCTCTGGTATGCTACCCGCAAATGCTGATGAAGGCACTGTACGTCCTGTTAGCGCTTTCCATCGTTGCCATTGTGGCGGCGGTGGGCGCCATGGTTTGGCGTCTGCGCTGGCATTTGCAGCGCCCTCATATCACCCCGCCGAGTCCGGTTCCTGAAGTAACACCAGAAGAGGAACCGGTTGGAAAAAGCTTAACCTGATTATGATTCAGGTCCCAATGTCAAAGCCAGCTTCAGCCGATGTGAAAACTTTTACACGAGCAAAGAGATTATTCCTGTGCCCGCAGGAACACCCAGAGTGTTGTAGGATTTCAAGTATGTCATCTTCGTCTGTTTCTTCCGCAGTTCGCGAAATTACCGTCGCTCATAGCCCTGACTCTGACGACGCTTTTATGTTCTATGCGCTGGCCACAAATAAAGTCCGCGTGCCAGGCCTGAAGTTTTCTCACACGCTGACGGACATTGAAACCCTGAACCGCAAAGCCATGGACGGCTTTTATGACGTGAGCGCAATTTCCTTCCACGCGTATCCATACGTCCAGGAGAAATACGCGCTCATGCCCTGTGGCGGAAGTGTGGGCGAACAGTACGGCCCCATGGTGATCTCACCGCGCATGGTTGGACTGGAAGAACTTAAGACCATGAAGATTGCTGTCCCAGGCACGATGACGACGGCGTATCTTGCGCTGAAACTTTTTGCGCCGAAAATCGAGACCGCAGTGGTGCCGTTTGATCGAATCATTCCGGAAGTTATGGCGGGGAAGTACGAGGCAGGGTTGATCATCCATGAAGGGCAGTTGACATATGAGCGATCGGGTCTGAAGCGCATTCTTGATCTGGGAAAATGGTGGCATGAGCAAACAGGATTGCCGCTGCCGCTGGGCGGAAATGCGATTCGTCGTGAACTGGGGCCGGAGTTGATTGCGCAAGTGACAAAGGCATTGCGTGACAGCATTCAGTACGCGCTTGACCATCGCGAGCCCGCGCTGGCATATGCCATGCAGTTTGCGCGCGATCTGGATCCGCAGATGGCAGACCGGTTTGTGGGCATGTATGTAAATAATCGGACGCTGGATTACGGCGAAGACGGAAAACGTGCGGTGGTGAAACTTCTGGATATGGGGTACAAAGCCGGAATTATTCCGCATAAACCGCAAGTAGAGTTTGTGTAAAGGTCGCAGCAAAAAGAAAAGACGCAGGCTGAAGATCTGCGTCTTTCTTGCGTTTGCAATTTTTTAGTATCTGCGTCCGCCACCACCACCGCCACCGCGATTGCCGCCTCTTCCACCGCCGCCACCGCCACCGCGGCCAAAACCACCACCGCCGCCACGGCCAAAGCCTCCGCCGCCACCGCGACTAAATCCCCCGCCGCCACCGCCGGTTTTGGGTCGTGCTTCATTCACGTTCAACGCGCGCGATCCCAGTTGGTATCCGTTCATCGCGCTGATGGCTTTTTCGGCTTCTTCGTCATTTGCCATTTCCACAAAACCAAAGCCGCGCGGCTGTCCGGTATCGCGATCTTTCAAAACAGTTACGTTTTCGACCTGCCCGTAAGCTGCAAAAGCCTGCCGAAGCTCATCTTCACTGACGTTAAAATCCAGATTGCCTACATAAATATTCTTCATGCGATCCTTCTTTACTGGAGTGCAGGCGCCTAGCTACGGGCGATCATTCGATTGCTATTTTGAACGAATGACAATCATCTAATCTGCCATTCGCGCCTGTTGAACCCCATAAGCCTACGCCTGAGCGTGACAAGATTGCAAATAACTCCGCCACGATTTCTTTTGCGTTGATCAACAAATTTTCCCACTTCGGATTTGAGATTCTTGCAGTCTGGAGGACTATAATTTCTCGCAGGAGGACTACCATGTGGCCTCTAAGTATTTTCTTATTTGTTGCGACCGCTGCTCCACAGCAGCCACCGCTCAACAGGTCCCAGGATTTTCGTACTCTCGCATTGCCCACCATGCAGCACTGGCAGCTTGATGACAAGACGGACAGCAAGCGGTTGGAAGAGGGCCGGCGCTACACCTGTTACACCATGCGCAGCTATTTCTTCCGCCGCCAGGATGGTCTGGCGCCTGTGCCCGCAGGCATGACTACGTGCACCCCGGCAAGCGTGCTGCAGCAAAGACAGATCTCGCCGCGACCGACTGTGAAATTTGTTCCACTCGGCGCAACGAGCGACGAACAATAGACAACTTTCAGTCTGCTGGCCTCTTCTCCACTTCCGCGTGATATCCGGCCGGCAGCATCATTCTTCGCCAGTTTTCACACTCCATTAACATTGTCCTTGTACGCTGAACGTGTATGGGCGGCCTCAACAGAACGCTTCCGCGGGTGGACCAGCCCACCGACGATGAAACCGCCATCGCCGCAATCGATAAGCAAAAACTTTTTGTCGTTGAAGACGATGCTGACATTGCGCGGCTTGTGAGTCATCATCTTGAAGCTGCGGGATATCGCGTGCGCGTTTACTCCACCACAAACGCCGTACTGGCTGATGCCCTGAAAGAACGTCCTGCCTTGCTGCTGCTGGATATCATGGTTCCCGGCGGAGACGGAATCGCACTCTGCCGCCAGATACGCCAATCTGGAGAAACGCTGCGTGGCACGCCAATCGTCTTTATGACGGCGCGGACCAGTGAAGCCGATCGCATACGAGGCTTGGAAATCGGCGCGGATGACTACATCACCAAGCCGTTCAGCCCGCGCGAGCTGGTGGCGCGCGTAAAAGCGGTCTTGCGGCGCTGTGAAGCGCCTCCGGCCCCCGCGGTGATCCGCACGGGCGACCTGGAAATCGATGCGCTTGCCATGGTGCTCACCGTGCGCGGCAGGGTAATCCCCGCCACGGCAACGGAATTTCGACTGTTGCATTATCTTGCCCGCAACGCAGGCCGCGTCTTTACCCGTGACCAGATTCTTGATGCGGTCTGGAAGGACACCGCGTTCGTGAGTCCGCGCTCCGTGGACGTATATGTAAGAAAGCTGCGGGCAAAGATTGAGGTTGACCCGGAAGAGCCCGTTTACCTGCGAACCGTGCGCGGCGCAGGATACCGCTTTGGATCACCTAAAAAGTAACTTTCGTGAATCTGCTTTTCGTTTGCGCGGCGATAACGCCTGTGCCTTTGGGAAACTCGGCCCAGAGCGAACCAACGAAGGTCTTGCCACCCTGAACTCCTGCAATTGCTGCTCGACAAACAAAGAATCGTCATCCCGAATCCCCGTAAGCGAGCGCGCGTTTTTACCAGCGCGCGAGTAGGGGTGAGGGACCTTGTGTTTTATTGACAGTAGCAAAAGCAAAAGGTCTCTCCGTGCTACTCGCCCGCTGATGACAACGCGGACTCGCTTACGCCCGTCGAGATGACTCTTCGTAAATGGTTTGGATAAACGGGAAAAATTCAAACTGTACCGCTTCCGAAAATGATTACGGCCAAATGCTTCTTGGCACCGCCTCTGCTGTTCTTGAATATTGGACCCTTCACATTCTCAACATAGCATTCAACCATTAATTTTTCCGCTGTCAAAAGACGGAAGAGAAAGCCGCCTGTGCCGCAGAAGGGATCGAAAACGACTGACACGGCGGACCAGCAAACATGAAATTAGAAAATCAGGTCGTCTCCCTCGACCTTGCCAAACGGCTAAAAGCTTTAGGGGTAAAAGAAAAAAGCTATTTCTGGCATGTGAGAAACGCTTCTGGTAGCTGGCAATTAATGGGATGCAACAATGAGACGCGACTCCGAAGTGGGTCGCGAACTCGCATATATTTCCGCCTTCACCGTTGCCGAACTCGGAGAGATGTTGCCGAGATTTACAACTTCTTATCGGACTCCCGGGCTTATTCCTGGCTGCGAATGGGCTTGCGATGGCGATAGACATGAAAATGCTGACACCGAAGCCGATGCCCGCGCAAAGATGCTTGCGTACTTGTTAGAAAATAAACTCATCAATGCCCCACAATAATTCGCCACACTTCACGTCCCGCAAGGATTAAAAGAGCTGCGTCACCAGCGCACTCTCGAAGCCCATTTAGACAGATACGAATTAATTGAAAAGCGTCTTGCAATTTCTGGGGGGACATAAACAATCACCTCTTGAAAGCAAAGTACACCATAAATCGCTTAATGCGTTACATCCGCGAGCACCTGTACTCACGGTGGCCTGGTGTCGTTAAAATACATTCGCAAAGACTGTCATGACGGCATCAACGCGAACGTCTTCTAAACAGCTCATTTATGCCGTGGAATAAAAAAATCGGTCAAGCAACATTGAAAAGAAGCCACTTATCCGGTTTTGCTCGAAATATATTTAATAATTCTTCCGCTCATCAAAGGAACCAGCATTAAGAAACGAAACAGCTATTCAATCATTCCGCTCTCCACCAGTGCCTCGTAAACGATTGCCAGGGCCTCTATCCGGTCGCGGACACAGATACCGCGCTGACACTCCTAATCTCGCCTGCGCTTCGGGCGCATTGCGTACGCTGAACGTACCATGCTTGTTGGGCCGGATGTAGTCGGTGAAAATTTCGCGCTCGTGCTTGTAATAATCAAGGAGAGGGCTTATCCACTCGTTGAAGTTCATGCCATTTATGTTTAACAAATATTAGAAAATCGACTACTGAAGCGACTACGGTTTTAAGCGTCTCGCATCCCTCAACAAAAATAATCCTTAGGACGACGCAAGCTGCTGAAACTAAGCCGGTTATCACCAAAATATGCTCGTCCACAAGTACCCTCCCAAAATGGCGCGGTGCAGTAGCCACCTGACTACTTTGGACACCGGAAAGTTCCATTTTGCTCTCAAGTAATTTGAAAAAACTTGTTCTCACCCGAGTTGGATACGCCGAACGGATGAAAACCGGCTAGCCATTTACCAGAAATTTTCATTCCAGAAGCCAAGGAGGGCTTTATGAGATGGATAAATATCAGGATGTCCGCAGCATCCCGCTTCGGTCTGTGCTTGCCTCTCTAGGCTTCACAGGCTTTAAGAAACGCGCAGGTAAACAGGAGTGGTATGGCGTTGCCCCTTCCACGACCCAAAGAAAAACAAAACCTCGTTCTCGTTTGACGAGCGGCGGTTCAACTGCTTTTCTTGCGGCGAGCACGGCTCCGGGTCAATCGACCTGGTTATGAAGCTCAAGAAGATTAAATTAGTTTTCAGGACGCAGTAAGCTTTCTCGGTTCGCGAACAGGAGAATCAAGTGTATCCGAGAACACTCCTCACAAAAAGGGAAGTGGAACGGGTCATGTAGAGAACAAGCGTTTTGCAGGGTCATACGAAAAGAATCGCGGTCTAACTGAAGAAACTTTCAAGCTCTTTGGAGACTACCTCGCCCCCCGATCACCCTAGTGATGGAAGCATCGGCGTCTTGGGACTAGGATTGTGTACCGCTTCCACTGGGCCCCGCACATCCTAAGCAAGAAAGCGGGCAAGAGGTTTCCCTCTTACCCGCGCACTGAACATCCGCCTTTCTCCTTGCCTGAGTGAGAGGCAGGCTCGCCCGGCAAGCTTCTTTACAAGCTCCTTAGAAATGCCTCAAGATCGCTCTTTTGTTCTTCCGTAAAACTAAGCTGGAAACGTTGCTCGTAAAAATCGATGACGTCTCTCAGGGTAGTCGCCGAGCCGTTGTGAAAATATGGTGCTCGTGCCGCCAATCCGCGCAGAATTGGCCCCTTGGTTTTGCCTATGTCGGCGCATTTCCCGGTGATCAGCGCCCGGGCCGGATCTGTGGTCTGGATCGTCGAACCGTGGTTAATCGGCGTCTGCGCGCTGGCGGCGCATTGAATGGTGTAGACCGGCAGGCCGGTGATATCGAGCGCAGGAACCGGCGGATATTCCGTTACTCCAATGTTAATGGCCAGCGGAACAGAATGATTGCCGACGTTTGGTGTGTTATGGCACGTTGTGCAACTTCCGACAAATGAAGCAGGCACTCCGGGCAGATCATTCAGCCCGCTCACGCCTGCAATCGGGATTGGGAATGTGTTGAACAGCGACTCTCCGCGAGCCACGGCTGCGCGCGCCGCATTTCGTCCTTCATCAGAATCTTCACTCTTCAGGCTTCCCCATTTTGAAAACAATGTCATGGCCACCGGATTGAAATCAACGCCAGGTGGCGTACCGCCGAGCGGGTCGTTGATTCCAACCGAGAACGGCTGCAGAGCCAGGGCTTTCGGGCCGCCTTGTGCGCCGTCGGCGTTCAGGTTGCCCGCACTATCGTCATCAATCTGGGCAGTAAAATTCGATAGTTCAAACTTCACGATCTCGGCAACCTGTTGGCTGGTTGGGGGCTGGCTGGCCTGCGCATGGCCGAGTGTCGCCCCGACCACCTGATCACTCAGGTTGAAGTTAAGCGTCTGGCCTTTGAAAGATTCGCGTCCGTCCCACATCACTGTGGTGAGAAAGGGCAGGTTGGTAGATGGTAGCGGACGGCGGAATAGAGCCAGCCCCGCCGGTGTTGTCTCGGCGCAGTTGTGCGGATCATCGATCCCCGTTACGGCAAA
>JBAVUZ010000531.1:0-12620 GCA_049697035.1 Candidatus Angelobacter sp.
CTACTGTGCCACACGACGTGATATCGCGAGTCAGACGCATTTTTAGCCGTTCGCTTGAAGTGCAGGGAAAATCAGGTGATGCGAGGAGGGATTTGGTAGCGCTACCGGGAATCGAACCCGGGTTTTAAGATTGAGAATCTCACGTCCTAACCCCTAGACGATAGCGCCACTCTGTTGTGCGGGGGCTTATGCAGTATAACAAAGCTCTAAGGCCCCGAAGCAATCCGTCCATTTACTGTTATCACAATTGCTGTGTTTTCTATCCATGGCTTCGTTAAAAACGCGGAGTCTCGTATCACGACATAACCAGCGATGACGCAAAATACTTAATCCTTCTTTCGAATCGGCTGCGATATCCTCAATTTTTGTTCTCGTCTGCCCGCAAGCGGGCGAAGATTCTTCTATAATCAAAGTAACGCCGCTCTCGTTTGAAAATCACCATTTCCGGAGCTGAGGGAGCAATAAGAAAAGAATGGCAACAAAACCGTCTAAACCGCGCAAAACCACGTCTACAAAAGAAGGAGCACAGCAAAAATCCACGGTGACCTCCATCGGCCAGGGCGCCAATGTTGCAGAAACCGGCAATCGTGCATTCCAGCCAGCCGACCACAAGCCTTCAGGAGACCAGAGAATCAAAGAAGAAATCCGCATCCGCGCCTATGAGCTTTTTGAGCAGCGCGGGCGACTGGAAGGCTTTCACGATGAAGATTGGGCAAGGGCAGAGGCTGAAGTCCTGGCCAAATATCGAAGGGACAAAACGGCATAGCCCGCATGAAACAGGCCCTTCTGCTGGACGACAATATTGCGCAGCTCACGGTGCGTGAGTTGGTGCTGCGCAAAGCCGAGATTGAAAGCCATGTCGCCACCAAGGGACAAAGCGCCCTGGCATTTCTGCGCAGTGACCCCGGACGGGCCAAAATCGGCGTGGTCATAACAGACCACCTTATGCCGGACATGGATGGAGTGGAGTTCGTCAGCCAATTGCGGGCTTTTAATAAAGAAGTTCCGGTAATCGTAATCAGCGGCCTCCCCGATGCCGACTCTGAATATGCCGGGCTGAACGTCATTTTCCGGGTTAAGCCGTGTGATCCTGAGGACTTGATAGCCCTAGTCAAATCCGCGCTAAATGTTAGGGCCTCCGCCTAATTGAATCATTGCAGTAGGCGTGAAACCATATTAAGCTCCTGAACAATGCCATTACTTGGAAGCTTCTGTCTTTTATTCGCTTTGGCGCTGGCCGGCTACTGTTTTGTAGTCGGGGTCATCGCAGCTGTCCGCAAAGATGCCATTGGCTATCGGCTGGCGGAAACGGCTCGTCGTGCCGGAATGGCGTCATTCTTTGCTGTTCTGGTTGCCGCGGGTGCGCTGGTTTATGCCGCGCTGACGGATGATTTTTCCGTTGCTTACATTCTTCATCATTCCAATCGGGCGCTACCCGGCCCCTACAAATTTGCCGTCTTATGGTCTGGCCAGGAAGGCTCGATTCTCTTCTGGGCCCTGCTGCTCTCGGCCTATGGATTCGTGCTGCGTCTGCGTCACAAGGTCGATCAGCGGCTGGTTGCCATGGCATCCATGGTCTTGGCCGCCATCCAAATTTTCTTTCTGATTCTCGTCAATTTTGTCGCCAATCCCTTTGGGATCATGGATCGTCTCGCCTCCGATGGAAACGGCCTGAATCCGCTATTGCAATATCCAGAGATGGTCATCCATCCGCCGATGCTCTATCTCGGCTACGTTGGCGTCTCTGTTCCATTCGCTTTTGCGCTGGCCGCGCTCATCATGCGCTATCCTGGCGAAAAATGGATTCACATTACCCGCCGCTGGACCATGGTGGCATGGTTGTTCCTCACGTTCGGCATCTCGCTGGGCGCGCACTGGGCTTATGCGGTCCTGGGCTGGGGCGGATACTGGGGCTGGGACCCGGTTGAAAACGCTTCCCTGCTCCCGTGGCTCTCCACCACAGCATTCCTGCATTCAGTCATGATGCAGGAAAAGCGCGGCATGATGAAAGTCTGGAACGTTTGGCTGATCTTTATCACATTCATGCTCTCGGTGCTGGGAACGCTGCTTACGCGTAGCGGCATTGTCAGTTCCGTGCATTCATTCGCGCAGTCCAGTATCGGCAACTGGTTCTCAGGATTTCTGGCGATCATCTTTGTCGTCTGCATGGTCTTTTACGTCCGCAACCGCGACCATCTGCGCTCTGAAAATAAGCTTGAATCGCTGGTCTCGCGTGAATCCAGCTTCATGTTCAATAACCTGCTGTTGCTGGGCGCGTGTTTTGCCGTGCTTTGTGGCACGCTCTTCCCCATCTTGTCTGAGTTGGTGCGCGACGTGAAAATGAATCTGGGCGCTCCCTTCTATAACAAGGTGATGGTCCCGATCGGCCTTTCGCTGATCTTCCTTACTGGCGTCGGGCCTCTGCTGGCGTGGCGCAATACATCTGTAGGAAGCATCAAGCGCAACTTTGCCATACCCGCAACGGCGGCCCTGCTGATTGAAATCGCGGTTGGCTTTGTGCTGTATAAGAATGGCGTCCGCTTCTGGACCGATATGGGCCAGATGTACGCCATGATGGCTTTCTGCCTGAGCACTCTGGTTATCGCCACGGTTACATCTGAGTTCATTCGCGGTGGCATTGTCTGGAAGAACAAGCTGCAAACTAATTTGTTGGCCGGAATCTATCAGCTCTCGCGCCGCAATATGCGTCGCTATGGTGGCTATGTCGTCCATTTCGGTGTGGTGCTGGTCGTAATCGGTCTGGCTGGCGCGGCCTTTAACCAGGACAAAGAACAGGAAATGGGCAAGGGCGACAAAGTCCAGATCGGCTCTTACACTCTAATTGGCGAAGAATACACCGATGACGACAACGCCAATTACAGTTCGCAGGCCGCGCTGCTGGAAGTCTATAAAGACGGAAAATTCCTCACCCGGCTTAACCCTGAAGAGCGCTTCTTTAAAGCCAGCGGTGGACAGCCAGTCCACATTGTGGCGAACCACTCTACTCTTCGCGAAGATCTTTACGTGGTCTATGAAGGCCGCAACCCAGACACTGACCATCCCATTATCAAGATCATTATCAATCCGCTGGTAAATTGGATTTGGATCGGCGTGCTTGTGATTGTTTTGGGAACAGGTATGGCTCTGGTTCCGAACGCTGCGCCCGTCAGCGTGCCTGTCCGGAGCGCCGTTGCCGTATCACAGATCGATGAGCGGGGCATGCATCCCGCGGGAGCAGGCAAGTGAAGAAAATCCTAAAAGCCCTTCTGCTTCCCTGCGCTCTGGTGCTCCTCATGGGGGCAGACAACCAGGAAGCCCGCTTCCAGAACCTGGGCGGAAAAATCATGTGCACCTGCAGCTGCTCGCAGATGCTGCTGAAGTGCAATCACGTAGGTTGCCCGAATTCTGACCAGATGATTCGCGAGCTCCGCGCCAACGTCAGCAGGACGCAAAATGATGAAGCCGTCCTGAACTGGTTTCGCACAAAATGGGGCGTCACTGCAGTGGTTGAGCCTTCGACGCATGGATTTGAACTGCTGGCCTGGATCCTTCCTGCTGCCGGGCTCGGTTTGGGACTGATGCTCGTTGTCCTTTTGATCCGCAACTGGAAAATGCGTCCTGCGCCCGTTGCCGCCGCAGACATGAATCTTGCTCCCGATCTTGAGGCTCTGCGCGATCGGGCCCGCCGGGAGACTGAGCTATGAATCCAGCCATTTTTGATTACATCATCAAGATGGTATGTTGCGTGTTCGCAGCCGGCATCCTGATTTACGTTTTCTATCCCAGCCGCGATACCGATACTGGAGTTGTCAAAACGCGGACCGCCTACCTGTATGAGCGCAAAGAGGTGGTCTATGAGAACCTGCGCGATCTGAGTTTTGAATTTAAGTCCGGCAAATTTACCCAGGCCGACTATGACGGCATGCGTCTTGGCCTGGAAGCAGAGGCCGCGCGCATCCTGGCTGAAATTGAAATGCTGGAATCGGCGAAAGCCTGAAGGAGTCCATCCCATTGAAGCAAGTTGCGTTCACACTTCTCCTCGTCTGTTCACTTGCCGCCGCGGCGGACACGCTGAAGGGCATCGTCCAGAACAGCACGACCAATAAGCCCTCCGCTGGCGATGAAGTTACGCTCAAGAAAATTGGAAATGGCATGGAGGATGTTGCCAAAACAAAGACCAACGCCAGGGGAGAGTTCACGTTTAACGTGCCTCCGGCGCAGCAGCCTTATTTGGTATGGGTACAGCATCAGGGAGTCACTTACACACAGGCTGGTTTGCCGGGTGGCGTGCCGGTGGCAGTGCGGGTTTTTGATGCGGCCACCAGCATCAAAGAAATCAGCATTCTTGACCATGCCATCGCAATCCAGACGTCTGAAGACGGGACCACGCTGAGCGGTGAAGAGTTTTATACCGTTGGGAACCAGTCATCTCCACCCCGGACTCTCACTGGAAAACAAACGCTGGAATTTTATCTTCCTGAAGGCGCTTCAATCAGCGAATCCAGCGTTCAGACCGGCAAAACACAGTTGAAGGCAGCGGTGATTCCCGCTGGAGAAAAAAATAAATACGCGTTTGTCTTTCCCATACGTCCGGGACAGACACAGTTTCACATCCTGTACACACTGCCCTACTCCGGAAAGCTGGAACTCGATCCACGCTCCGATTTGCCGACAGGAACATTGATGGTGGCAGCACCTGACTCGATTAAATTTACCGCCAGTGACAGCGCCATCTATGAGGCAAAGTCCAATCCTCAATTCAAGAGCGTAAATTTTTTCATCGCTAAAAACGTTACGCCAAAACAGAAAGTAGCTTTCGCAATTTCAGGCAAGGGCGCGATGCCGCGCGAACCGGAACAAGCAGCCGCTCCAAGAAATGGCGGCGCACCCGGAGAGCCCGCTGGCCCGGGCGGCGGTCTGGGAGTTCCCAACGAAAGACCTGATCCTCTCCATTCCGGGCAATGGCTGTTTCTGGGAGTGTTGTCGCTTTTTCTGGCTGCGGGCGGAGTCTTTGTTTACACCTCCAACCAGAATATAGCTGCCACTGCTGGTCCGGCTATCCCGCAAGATCGCTCTGCCCTGCTGATGGAAGCCATGAAAGAAGAAGTCTTTCAGCTTGAATCAGACCGTTTGCAAGGCAAGATCAACCCGCAGGAATATCAGACAGCCAAAGCGGCGCTGGATAAAACCCTGCAACGCGCGGTGCAGCGGCAGTCAAAGTAAATCAGCGGGCCAATGCCTGGGCATTGTTGTTTATCATTTATCATTCATCAGATAAATCAATGGCCATAATCGTTAAATCTTCCTCGTTGCATGGCGCCGGCGTTTACACCACCGCCCCTATAAAAAAGGGCGCCCACATACTGGAATACACGGGCCCACGGCTTACCGCCAAAGCTTGCGAAGGAATGTATTCAGATACAGAGGTAACGTACCTCTTTGCCATGGACGACGGCGACACAATCATTGACGGCTTTGGCATGGCCGCTTTTGTAAATCATACCTGTGATCCAAACTGCGAAACCGATCAGATCGACAACCGCATTTGGATTATGGCCCTGCGCGACATTGAAGCCGGAGAAGAGCTTACCTATGACTACAATCTCTTCGATGGCGATATAGACGAGAAGGCGCCGTGCTATTGCGGCCTGAAAAACTGCCGGCGCACTATGTTCTCTGAAGAGGAAGTCGCGCGCCAGAAGAAAGCTTTGCGCCGGCGCAAGAAGCGCAGAGAAGCCGCTCGTCTGCGTCGCGAAAAAGAAAAACGGACAGCAGCGCGGAAACGCTAGCGAAAGCCCTGATCACCTTCTAAAAGACAGTGCCGCCGCTTTTGGCGACGGCATTGTGTTTTTCTACGAAGATCAATTCCAAGCTATCTCGGCGTCGGCGCTGAAGACCCATTCCAACTCACTGGCTGGTCCACCCGGATGAGCATGCCAGCCTGGGCGGGAAGGTGTACGTCTTTTCCGTTGGTCGCTACAATGTAACCGCCGCCAGAAAGCGTGCCAATGGCCAGCCCCTTAATCGGTCCGCCAAAATTACGCCCCTGTTCAGAAGCCCCAATGGCACTTCTGTTCGATCCGCCCTGGCCTTCCCTTATCACCTTCTTGGGATTCTTACTGCTGTTATCGTGTACTGAAACCAGGGTTGCTGTCAGCGGCAGAGTCTGGCCACTAGGCAACACTACGTCTCTGAAGCGCAGGCTCAACTTGGGCTTGTCCTTAAGAGCGGCCAGCGTCTTCTCATCGTCCGATTCAGCTACTTCGCCCTCCACACGCGCGCCTGCGGGAATAACCACCGCGCCATTATTCGCCCGCACTGGATCATTCACGGTGGCAGTAAAGCGGTCACCGGGCTTGGAAGTCTTGCTGAAGAGGGGAGTGTCCAGCGCTGCATGGATCTCCGTACCCGCACCCACTTCGTCGATTACGGCTGCGTTTGCGTTCTGGGCAGGGTTCGCCGCTTGTCCATTATTCCCCTGCGGCATGTCGGCGGGCGATGTGCGTGCAGGCGGTACGGCACCATTATTGGGATTCGGTATGGCCGGATTTTGCGCTTGCGGCGTGGTTGCCGGGCTGTTGTTGGTTCCTGGCGGGTTCTGGGCAAACACCATGGCTACAGCCACAAGCATGAAGAGTATGAGCGTGGCTGTCCTGCGCATAAAGTAAATGTCCTCCATGTGGTTACACCACAGGTGAGAAGCTGCCAATTCATCGCAGGTTGGCCCCAGTCAGCCCTCTTTTTTGCTAAATCCAGCATCTCTGTTAAGGACACAGCTTAAACGCTGTCACACGTTATAATGTTTCTTGGTCGATTGAATCGGTCCTGATCTTACCGCTACAGGAGTTCCCAAATTGACATCCAATGGTCAGCCTTCCAAACCCCGAGTCTTGGTGGTGGATGACGAGCGCGTTATCGCCGACACCCTGGCGATAATTCTCAATCAGAACGGTTTTGATGCCTCAGCGGTCTATACAGGAACTGCCGCCGTTGACCGGGCGCGCGAGACCAGGCCCGATTTGATCATCAGCGATGTCATCATGCCGGATATGAACGGCATTGAAGCTGCCATCCGCATCCGCCAGGCCCTGCCTGGGTGCAAGATTCTTCTCTTCTCCGGCCAGGCCGCAACGGCCGATCTACTGGAAAAAGCCCGCGCCCAGGGCCATGAATTTGAGATTCTCGCAAAGCCCGTTCATCCGCAGGATTTGTTGGCAAAGCTGAGGAATTAAGTAGTAAGAAGAAATTCGGGGGAATTCCTCGGAAAGGCCTACAGTTCCCTTCTGCCTTCCATCGCCTTCAGCATCGTCACTTCGTCGGCATATTCAATGTCGCTGCCGGCAGGGATTCCTGTCGCAATTCTGGTGATCTTTACGCCCGGGCGTTTCAGCAAACCAGTAAGATGAACGGCCGTCGCCTCACCTTCGATAGTGGGATTCGTAGCGATGATGACTTCATCCAGGCTTCCACTCTCAATCCTTCGCATCAGCGACGGTATGCGCAAATGCTCCGGCCCCACGCCATGCAACGGAGAAATTGCGCCGTGTAAAACGTGATAAACGCCGGTATAAAACCGCGCCTTCTCGATGGAAGCAATATTCGTGGGCTCTTCTACCACGCAAACCAAGCGTTGATTTCGAGTGGCACTGGTGCAATAGCTACACGGATCAACATCCGTGATATTGCTACATACGGAGCAAAGATGAAGTTTCTCTTTAAGATTGCGGATAGCCGCCGCCAGCCCGTCAGCATCTTCAGCGCTGGAGCGCAGAATATGAAAAGCCAGACGCTGGGCGCTCTTGCCGCCAACGCCCGGAAGTTTTTTTAATTCATCAATCAGTCGAGCCATTGGCTCGGCAAACTTTGACACAGGTCCCTCTAAATTCCCGGAATTCCCATTCCGCCCAGCATGCCGCCCACAGTCGATTGCATCGCTTCATCCACCTTCTGCCCGGCTGCGTTTACGGCTGCCGTGACCAGATCCTGCAGCATCTCCACGTCGCCGGCTTTCACCGCTTCTGGATCGATCGTCGTCTCCAGCACCTGCTTCTGCCCGTTCATCTTGATAGTGACCGTGCCGCCGCCAGAAGAAGCCTCGACTACTGTCTGCTTCATCTTGCTCTGCAGGTCCTGCGCCTGCTTCTGTGCGTTTTCCAACATCTCTTGAAATTGGCGTGAATTAAATCCGCCCATGGCTTCTCCTAGTTTTTATCGCGATGATCAATCACCGTGCGAATTTCTGCGCCAAATTTCTCGCGCATGCGCTGTACGATCGGGTCTTCTGCCGCGCGGCTACGCGCGCTGGCTCCGTTGCGTGGCCGCACGACCGCTGCCGATCCATTCGTGGCCGCAGGGACGCCGCTAACCACGTTAACTTTTGCCGGACGTCCCATCGCCGTACTGGCCGCAGCGTTGGCCAGCCGCTTAGGCTCCGCACTCATCATCAGATCAATGACCGCCGCAGATTGTGCAATGCTAACGACAAGTTCATTTCCCTTCAGGGTTACGCTGCCGCTTTCAAGCGTTGAGGCCAGCATCTTGTGCCCGGCTTTCTCTAATTCCGTCAACACATGGCCCATGATCTTCCCGGGATCTTCAGTCGTGCCCGGATCGTCGGTAGCCTGTGGCTCTTCCACAGCGACTGCGGTAGCAGTTGCCGATGTCTGTGTTTGCACGGTCGTCGCCGGCGCTGCTGACATTTCCGGATCAAAGCTGCGGCCCTTGCGCGCACGATCGGCTTCAAACGGCGACACTGGGCTCTGCTGCCTCGGAACAGCACCCAAGGCTGGGGCCGCCGTCGACGAAGCACTAACAGGCGTGGATCGCGCCGCGGGCACCCGCTGCGCTTCTGGGATTTTCTGAGTTTCTGCGCCAACCTGGCTCAATATCTGCTCCAGGGGAAGAATACGCTGCGCGTGCACCAGTTTCAGCACGCCCAGTTCAAGATGAAATCTTTGTTCCTGCCGGTATCCCAGTTCATCGAAGGTGCGCAGCATGATCTGTAAAAACCGTGCCAGCTCTTCTTCAGAAAACTGCGTTGCCACGCGCCCAACGCGAGCCCTCTCGTCCGACGAGATTTGCAGCAACGACGAATCGTCGCCTGCTACCCTGGCTACCACCGTGTTGCGCAGGAAGCGCACTAGCTGTCTGGCAAAGTGTGATGGGTTATGCCCTTCGGTCATGAGCCTGTCGAGCGTGCGCAAAGCTTCTTCACTTGAACCACGCGACACCGTACCCATTAGATCTTCGAAAACTTCGGATCCCACATTGCCAACCAGCCCTCGCACCAGTTCCCCGCTGAGCTTAGTGCCGCAGCACGCAATGGCCTGGTCCATGATGGAAAGAGCATCGCGCATGGAGCCATCGCCGGCTTCAGCCAGCACAGCCAGTGCTTCATTATCCGTTTGAATATTTTCTTTGGCGGCAATCGCGCCTAGCTGGCTCACGATCTCATCGAACTTAACCGCGTGAAAACTGAAGTGCTGGCAGCGCGAACGTATCGTCTGCGGAATATCTTCGGCCTGCGTGGTCGCCATCATAAAAATAATGTGCGGCGGCGGTTCTTCCAGTGTCTTGAGTAGCGCATTGAACGCCGCATCGGTAATCTGGTGCGCTTCGTCCAAAATGTAAATTTTGAAACGATCACGCGCCGGACGGTATCGCGCTGCATCGCGCAGTTCGCGAATTTCATCAATGCCGCGGTTGGTCGCAGCATCGATCTCGATCACATCGACCGAACTTCCAGCACGCACCTCCACGCATGAATCGCAAACGCCGCATGGTTCCGGCGTCGGCTTGTCCGCCTTGCCATCAACGCCACGGCAGTTCAGCGCCATGGCCAGAATGCGCGCAATCGTCGTCTTCCCGATGCCGCGATGGCCGCTGAAGATATAACCGTGCGCAATCCGCTGCTGATCAATGGCGTTCTTCAGGGTGCGGGTGACATGTTCCTGCCCAATCACCTCAGAAAAACGTTGCGGCCGGTACTTGCGCGCTAGAACTTGATAGCTCATGCTGGAACTTAGATTATACCGCTTCCGAAGCAGCAGATTTTCACAGGCCTGCTGCGGTGCTTCGCACTTGCAATCGTCTCTATCAAGACCACAGCAGCTGACTTATGCAAGCGTCTCAGATGCTCTGCCTCAAGTGGATTCTCTCTGTGTGCTTTGCTTTCAGTTGTGAGCTCCGCGAAAAACAAGACAACTGGCACACCCACCATTTCCTCATGGCATCTCACTGATTATTCCACAAGGAAAGGTTGTGTTGTTATGAGCGAAGCTGCACGCATTCACCTAAGGAATGCTCAAGGCCGCCATTACCGGGCAGCTACCGCATTCCGTTGGGGTGCGCTGATCACCGGGGGCGCCCTTGCCCTAATAGGATTGTCTAGACGTTCCAAATCCGGCGTTGCCATTGCGACGGCCGGCGGACTTTTATCTTATGCGGGAGCTAAGGCCGGCACCCGCCAGCGCGAGCTGATTGCCCGCAGCAGCATCCTGCTGAACTGTACTCCGGAAGAGGCATACCAATTCTGGAGCAAGTTTGAAAACCTGCCGCTATTTATGCGTCATCTTGAATCTGTCACACTCCTCAGCGAAACCCGCTCCCAGTGGATCGCCATAGGTCCGCTGGGCAAACGCGTCATATGGGATGCGGAAATTGCTTTTGATCGCAAAGACGACGTCATTGCGTGGCGTTCCCTGCCCAACTCAGAAATCTATGTCGACGGCATTGTTAAATTCCGCAAGGCACCAGCAAACCGTGGAACCATCATCACCGTGGTCGTGGTCTATCAACCGCCGGCAGGCGCCGTTGGAGGAGCGTTGGCAAAGATTCTGGGCAAAGATCCGAGCTTTATGATGCGGCAAGACCTGCGCCGTCTGAAGGCTTTGATCGAGACGGGCGAAATTCCCACCGTTGAGGGCCAGTCTCATGGTCCACGCTCGAGCGTGGCAGCCTTTGCGCGCGTCCTCAACCCAGATGATCCCATCAAGGGTGAAGGGAACTTAACCGACATTGCAAATGCCAGAAGGAGGGCCTCATGAAAGCAGTTTGCTGGATGGGCACGGAAAAAATGACTGTGGAAACTGTGCCAGATCCTAAAATCCTGAATCCCCGCGATGCGATTGTCCGCATCACCAGCACCTGCATCTGCGGTTCTGATCTTCACTTATACAACGGGCTGATGCCCACCATGGAGCAAGGCGACATCATGGGCCATGAATTTATGGGTGAAGTTGTGGAAATCGGCGCGGGCGTTGACCGCGAAAAACTCAAAGTGGGCGACCGCGTAGTCGTGCCCTTCACCATTGCCTGCGGGCGATGCTTCTTCTGCCAGCAGCAATTATGGTCCTGCTGCGACAATTCAAACCCTAACTACTGGATTGCCGAAAAGCTGATGGGCTATTCGCCTTCAGGACTATTTGGGTACACACACATGCTGGGCGGCTACGCGGGAGGGCAGGCGCAATACGCCCGCGTGCCGTTTGCCGATGTGGGTCCATTGAAGATTCCCAACGGCATTCCCGACGAACAAGTTGTCTTTCTCTCAGACATCTTTCCCACCGGCTATATGGGTGCGGAAAACTGCAACATCCAACCCGGCGACACGGTAGCAATCTGGGGCTGCGGCCCTGTTGGACAGTTCGCGATTCGCAGTGCTTTCCTTCTTGGCGCTGAACGTGTGATCGCCATTGACCGCTTTGACTATCGTCTGCAACTGGCCGAGCAGGCCGGGGCGGAAATCATCAACTATGAAGAAGTTGACGACGTTGTTCAGCTTCTGAAAGACATGACCGGCAACATCGGTCCGGATAGTTGCATGGATGCCGTCGGCATGGAAGCACATTACAGCGGGCCAATGTGGGCCATCGACAGGACAAAGCAAGTCCTAAAGATGCAGCCTGATCGTCCTGGAGTCCTGCGTCAGGCCATCATGGCCTGCCGTAAAGGAGGTGCTGTTTCCGTGCCCGGCGTCTATGGCGGATTCATCGATAAAATGCCCATGGGCGCTTATGTGAATAAAGGCCTGACCATGAAGACAGGCCAGACGCACATGATGCGCTACATGAAGCCATTGCTCGAACTGATTCAAGGCGGCAAAATCGATCCCAGCTTTGTCGTCAGTCACCGCGTGCCGATAGACAAGGCACCCGAGATGTACAAAGTGTTCCGCGATAAGAAAGACCGCTGCACCAAAGTTGTTCTTGACCCGTGGGCAGATGGAGTAAGAGTCGCAGCTTAGTCGCATTCTCAACTCACTACAGAACAGACCGCGCCGGCTTATGTCGGCGCGAGTCTTTCATTTGTTTCTAAACACAGTTACATCGACAGTATTTATTTCTGAAGGAAAGGAATCACAAAATGGCTAATGAAAATCTGAAAGGCAAAAAAGTAGCAATCCTGGTCACCGATGGATTTGAGCAAGTCGAGCTATTGCAGCCTCGCGAAGCCCTGGACAAAGCCGGGGCTGAAACCAAAGTTGTTTCGCTGAAAGAAGGACCAGTAAAAGGCTGGGACATGACGAAGTGGGGCAAGGAAGTCCCGGCAGATTTGACGCTGGATAATACACGGCCAGACGATTTCGACGCGCTGCTGCTTCCCGGCGGCGTGATCAACCC
>JBAVUZ010000532.1:0-6767 GCA_049697035.1 Candidatus Angelobacter sp.
TTTACGCTGCTGGTGGTGGGGAAGAAGTAGTCTTTGGAATAGAAAACCGGAAACGGAAGACCGACTACTTCAAGTACTTTTCCGGCAACGGGTGCGATGGGTCTTCACCCTCCCAGTAAATGGTGAGGATCCACCACCGTGTGCCATCATTGAAAAGTTGAAAGCTGTTGATGCCGCGCGCAAACGACTTCTCGCCTTTTGCGTGGCGCGACTCATAGGTGCTCCACACATGCGCAATGTGGTCCCACTCCTCTACTCGGTTTGCCACTGAATTCTCAAAAAAGCCCTCTTTGCTAAAGAAATCCTGAGCTCGGGTGGCGTATTCGTCTGGTGAGAAAACCCGCGCTGTTACAGCGCCTTTGTCATCGCGACGGCTTGGAATTAAGCGCGCTCCAGGATAGAAAAAGCCGCGGAAACGGTCCCAATCGCGAGGACCGGCAGGGCCGGAAATCACGTCATACACCGCCGCAATAATGTGATCGATAGAATCCACGTCACCCGGACGGGCAGTTGCACTGGGCGAAGTTGGGCTTGGCGCCATTGATGCAGGTGCGGTTGCCGGCGGCTTGATTGATGGCGCCGGTGAGGGCTGGGCTGCGGGGTTCTGGGCGATGGCGAAGCAACCCGCAAGAAGACAAAAGGCAAAAACGGCGACGATGCGATAATTCATGGGAAATAATCTAACGCCGATTTGCCAATGTCCGCAAACAGAAGTAACAGATTATCCTGTGATGCTGGGTCTCAGCGCTCCAAGATGTCGGTGCTCATCGGCGCTTCTTCGTTCGGATGTTGCTGCTTCCACCATTGCAGGTAGTGCAGGTTGCAGCAGAACGTGATGGGTGCGCTCTCCACAGCGGGAATGGATATGCCATCGTCGATGGATGCCCCGCACTGGCTGCACACGCCAGACTGGACCAACTCTGGCGCAACCAGCCCGTGCCAGGGGATCCGTCGGTACGCGCCCTCATAGGCGCCGGAAGAATAGATCGGGCCGATTGGTTCGCGGGTGCGGGTGTGCCAGTTCTGGCAATAGGTCCAATGGTCGGCCAGCATGGCGACGTTGCGTATCTCGCAGAACGAGGTTTGCGTTTCATCTGGCTCGGCATTGCGCCAAATGCCGCGATTACGTCGGTTAAATCCGCAGGTTCCGCAATTATCAGGGCCGCCGTTTGGCATTGAACCCGCACTCTCCAAGTGTATGTCTAGTGCGCCAGCACTCTACCAGAAATCTGATTGCGTAGTGAATCGCTCTCCATGTAATCTGCTGCCAAGAGGACAAACTTGTTATATCCCGGAGACACCGTGCGGCTTTTGCGCGAGCTGCCGGAAAGCGCTCTTCCGCAATACAAAGAAGGCAGAGTGACCGCCGTTCCGCCGCGGACTGAAGGCGAGCCTGGCACTGTCGAGATACGTTTTTATCGCAACGGAGAAGAAGTGGCGGTAAGCCTGCCGTTCGACGACGTGGAGTTGGTCATTGAGCAATCCCTCCTTTTTCGGACGGCCGCTTTCTGGGCCGTTCAGGAGCCTCGTGACAAGCTGGTGGAACTGGCCATCAGCTCTCTGCTCGATAGCGGGTTCCTGATGCGCGACGGCCCGAATGTCGCGCGGCTGTCTTACGATCGCAACGATCGCTGGTGGAAGTGGGGCGAAAAGACCACTGATCCCACTGGTGCCTTGGTAGTCACTTCGTCTCCCGCATGGGATGGATGCGTGGTGGCTTTTTCCGGCAGGCAGCGATTTCATCTGGAATTTCGCCTGCGCGGGCGCGGCGACCCAGTGATTTTTTTGCACGAACGAGATGCCGCTTACGCCGAACAGGCCATGGCAACTGAATCGGCCATGTCACTAGCGCGCGTTCTCATGAACCTCTCGAGCGCGGTGGGCGCGCAGTACTGTGCGTTTCCTGTCGCTGATCCGTGGCTGCAGGATGAAGACTGGCAGTCTCTGATGCGTCCGCCGCTGTATCCCGATTTCTTCATGCTTCCCGAAAAAGAGTTCCCGCAGGGACTTGCTGACTTTCGCGGGATACGGCTCACGGAAAATCGCGCGATATGGACCGCGCTTCCAATGAAAGGCTCGCCGCTTGAAGTGGGGTTCCAGCGCAGTGATGAGGAATTGAAGCGCAACCGGCTGCGACAGCTGAATGCACTGGGTGAAAAATATTATGACCAGATGTATGAGAGCCGCCATGGCGCCAATGGCTGTTACAGCAGTGCCAAAGACGCCTTCTATGATGCGATTGGCTTGGCCAACCAATTGGGAATGAAGGAAGAGGCCGAGGTATTGTCCAAACGACTGGCGCACATCAAAGCAGTTTTCCGGAGCCAGTTCACGTAGTCGGCAAATTCTAAGCGTGCAAAAGGAATGCGCCAACCAGCAGGATGTTGAATAGCAGGCCTTGCAACAACTCACTGAGGCCAAGAATATGAACGCCCAGAGGCCGCCAAGGCCTGGCCAACCAGACGCTAACTCGGATGACGGACGGAACGAAGGCGAGTGCCAGCAGGAGCGGAGCAAATCCAGTGCATGCCGCGGTAATGGATGTGCCAATCATCAATAAGTGCAGGAAACATACGGCCATGCTGCTGCGCAGTTTCTGCCGGCGTGACCTCACCTGCGCCGTGCTGATGCGCAGATGAACGTATTCGATTTGACCCACGGCAAAAAGCCATGACGCAAACCACAGTAGAAAACTCGTCTCGTCGATCCGGCCAGAGGCAGCGTAGTAGGCTCCAGCGGCGGTCGAGCTGAGTCCCAGCGCGCCGATTAGCTGCCTGGGGATACGCATACGTCGCGAACTGCCGAGCAAAATCCGCACTGCAAAACATCCTGATGCGACCAGGCCAAAACCCATGACCAGTCCACGATGCCAATGGAAAAGCTCAAAAACTCCGGCAGTTGCGATTACGGCTAATGCGATCACCGATATTATTGCGACGCGCTGCTGCCGTTGAGAGCGGGCTTTGATGAGGGAGAATCCCAAAAGACTTTCCAAGGGTTGATAGATCAGAAATGCCGAGAGAGCGGTCAATAAGAACCAAAGAGCCGGTTGCAATGATGTGTTCGGTGCGCGATCTCCTATGATAGCGCCGCTGATCAGCGGAAAAAGCAGAAGTCCCCATGTGCCATGTTCCCTGGGCACCAACACTCTAATTGCGGGTCTGGATGGGCCGGGGAAGATCAAGACGTTTCCTGCCGGCGCGGCCGCAATTTTGCCCTGAGCGTTCATCGGAAACTATTCTCAGGGATAGGCTCACATTCGGCTGTGATTTCGATCACAGTAACAACAATGGCTGCTGTGCGGAATCAATATCAAACAGCAGAAAGCCTATCCTAGGCCATACGCAGGTCGCGCGTGGTGCGGCGGATCATTTCTTTTTGCTGTTCGGTGATCTGGACAAACTTGAATCCGTATTGGAAGCCGTGTCGATAACGCACCTCAGCTTTGATCTTCAATAGTTCCTGGGCCTCGGAAAGCTGCAACTCCAGTTCGACAATTTCTCCAATATCAATCTCGTTTGGGATGGTTGCGCCCAACCCGCCTTCGGCGATGTCCTTTGTCCGTCCAATGAATGTTTCTTCTGACCGGACGACGATTCGCAAATCCAGAAGATAACGCGAATGCGCTCGGGGAAGGGTCCACGGATGCTGTTTGTTTTGCGACATGGCTCTTGAGAACCTTAACACAATGTTCCTTTTTCGGGACTTATCTAGCGCGATTCGTCTGTAAGCTTCCTGAGTGCCCATTCCGCGTGTTCTGCGACCACGGTGTCTTCTCCGGAGGCCATCTTTTGTAAATCCGCTACGAAACTCTTGTTACCGCTGTTGCCCATGGCGATGGCTACGTTGCGCTTTAGACCAGAATATTTCGTCCGCTTTACAGGTGAGCCGCGAAACGTCTTACGGTAAGTTTCTTCATCCATTTGCCCAAGCCAGCGCAGGTCAGGATGGAAAAGCTGTTCCTGCGGTTGAAATTCCGGCAGGGAAGTAGGCGGCGCGTTGCCGGACTTGTTGTTCCACGGGCAGACATCCTGGCAAATATCGCAACCAAAGATGTGATGCCCCATGTCCGCTCTTAGTTCTTCCGGTACGCTGCCGCGCTTTTCAATGGTGAGATAAGCGATACAGAGCCGCGCATCCAGCTTGCCTGGCGCCACAATAGCATGCGTGGGACAGGCATCAATGCAGCGGGTGCAACTTCCGCAACGGTCGGCGGCCGCAGTGTCTGGGGGCAGCTCCAGCGATGTTAGGATTACTCCCAAAAACAGCCACGAGCCCATTTTCCGGTGGATAATGCAGCTGTTCTTGCCAATCCATCCGATCCCGGCATATTTGGCGTAGACGCGTTCCAGAATTGGACCAGTATCAACGTAGCTGCGGGTTTCGATTTCGGTGTTTTGCGCGGCGGCAGCTTGCCTGACGGCTGCTTCAACCTGTCGCAGTCGCGGCAGCAGCGCGTCATGATAGTCCTTTGTGCCCCAGGCGTAGCGTGAGATCCAGCCTCGCTCCGGATCATTTGCGTCCACCGAATAAGGCTTGTCAGCGCTGTAATTCAGGGCGCACACAATCATGGAGCGCACCCAGGGAGCGGCGTTAGTCGCAGAAGCACGGCGAAGTTCACCGGATTCGGTGCGTGATTCCAGATACTTCATTTCTCCGGCTCGGCCCGCATCCACCCATTCGATGAAGGCGCCAAGCTCCGGCATATCCTCATTGCGAACGGGTGCAATCCCGGCCAGATCAAAGCCGGCCTCGACGGCGGCTTGCTTGGCGGCCTTCGCGATTTCTTCTGCAGACATCATCGTCGGGTTCGATTATCCCTTATTGTGGCCGCGAACCTAAACTCCTGTCGGGGACACGTAAATGACCAGCAATGAGACGATTTAGAGAGTACTAAGGCCCGTCTTCTTTCTGGGGGATTAAGAAAAATGAGCTAGCAGCTTATCAGCGCAAGATATCATCCTATTTTAATAGCTGAGCTGCTGTTTTTAGGATACGTGTGTCAACGGCGCTCAAAGGAGTTAAAGGCCACCTAATGCTTTGTACCTTCTGCGGGACTGACAATCGTCCGGAATATAAGTTTTGCGGCTCGTGTGGTGTGCGGCTGGAACGGCGGCAAGCGGAACGAAGGAGCCACCAGTCCGGAAGCACCAAGTGTGCAGGCTGCGGCCATGTGAATGAGCCCGGCATGAAGTTTTGCGGCATGTGCGGGACCCGCGTAGATCGCCGCATGGAAGAGCGTCGTGGAACCGGCGACGCAGCGCGTGCGGCTGCCATCGCAAATGCACAATTGCCGCCGCCGGAAGTCAGAGGCAGGGCAACTACGCAGGTTGCTGCGCCGCCAGAATCCGACGAAGCGCCTGTCGCGCTGCCTCGCAGGGGCGAACCCGCAATCTTTCGCAATGAACCTCCGCGCAATGAAGGCGTTCGCGCGGAAGCCATATCGGACGAAGGCATTCGCAAAGAGTCGGGCAATAGTGGCCGCATTAGTGGTCCCTCTTTTCTGGGCCTGAATTCTCAGCCGGATAACAACGAAGGCGTCGAATATCTGCTGGAAGACGAGCCTTCCGGCGGCGGTTTAAGAAAGTTGCTTCTGCTGTTAGTGCTGGCCGCCATCCTGGGCCTGCTGTTTGTGCAATGGCGATCAAGTTTTAAAGCCAGTCCCAAACCGCCGGTGCCGGCAAAATCAGATCCATCAACTCCAGCCAATGCGCCGCAGGGAAACAATCAACCTTCTGATCCACTGATACCCGCTGTTACTGAAGCGCCTAAAACTGCAGCCAGCGGAACCAATACCGTCAAGGCGGGCGCGACTTCTGAAGTAAAAGCGCCACGGGCAGAACCTACAGCGCTGGAAACCACGTCGCCCAGCCCATTGGCCACAAGTTCAGACGAGGGAACAACCTCCGCAAAACCCTCCACTGAAAAAGCCTTGCCCGATTCTGACGGCAAACCGGCAGAAGATAGCAAAGTGGCAGAAGACACCAAAGGAGCAGAAGAAGCGCGTATTCCTGACTACAAGCCCAGTGCTGCTCTGGTGCGGGCCCAACAATACATTCGCGGGACAGGCGGCGTACAACAGAACTGCGAACAGGGCATGCTGTATCTACGCGCAGCCACGGACAAGAGCGATCCCGGCGCGGCCATCCAGATGGCGGCGCTTTATTCCAGCGGCCTTTGTGTGAAGCAGGACCGCGTGATGGCTTACAGGTGGTTCAACTCAGCACATGAGCTCCAGCCCGCTAACATGTGGATACAAAAAAACATGGACCAGTTATGGGCGCAAATGTCGTCACAGGAACGCCGGCTGGCCGGTTACTGAAACTCTCGATCCTTAAATTCCCAGCTTCTTCACTTCTTCGTTGTAGTACTTGCGGTACAAGATATCCCATTCCTGCGTGCCTTCCGCAATCGTCCGCTTCTGGCTTTCAATTTTTGCGCGCGCAGCCACATCAATCTTGGCTTCTGCCGTGAGCAGCTCTTCCAGAATGCGGCGCGCTTCCATGCGGATGGTATTCGGATCTTCAATGAACTCGACGTCATCCAACGTTGCCAGCGCATCAGCCACGCTGTGAGCAAGCCTGTTTACCTTGTCGCGAGAAAGTCTCACAGCACCGCCTTATACTTGCGCACCAGTTCGCCTTTAACTTTCTTGAACATCTCCTGATAGCTGGCGCCGGCGCGCTGCATTTCATCCTGGTATTGCTCCAGGATCAAGCGGACCTCGTCGTTAATGCGATCCTCAAGCTGCAGCTCTTCCAGCAGCG
>JBAVUZ010000533.1:0-1927 GCA_049697035.1 Candidatus Angelobacter sp.
TCCGGACCATCCATACTGGCCCGAGACGCCCGTGTTTGGCGGCATAAACGGATGCCAGTTGACCGCCGTCAGTTCAGGATGTTTCAGCAGGTAATATCCACCGACGGCCACAAACACAATCAGGACGCAAACCTTTATATAGACGATTGCCGTATTGAAGTTGGCCGACTCTTTAATGCCGACAACAAGAATGAGCGTGGCAATCATGATGGCCAAAAAGCCGAACAGGTTGAAAGCGCCGAACTGATGCGGCAAGCCTGAAATGTCAATCTCGCCCGATTGGACTTTGGGCATCAGCAGATTGGCTGGCTCCCAGTGCTTGTTGTAGAAGATGAATTCGTCCCAGCGCGTGCCGGCCAGCGAGGCAGGAAGCTTGATGCCAAAATCGCCGAGCAGGCTGAGCAGATAGCCGCTCCATCCGGAAGCCACAGTAGCCGCGCCAAAAGCGTATTCCAGCACCAGGTCCCAGCCAATGATCCAGGCAAAAATCTCTCCCAGCGAGGCGTAGCCATAGGTATATGCAGAACCGGCAACGGGGATGGCGGAAGCAAATTCCGCATAGCACAATCCGGCAAACACACATCCAGTGGCGGCCAGGACAAATGAAAGAATAATGGCCGGCCCGGCAAAATTCGCGGTCGCAGTTCCGGCAAGAACAAAGATTCCCGTACCGATGATCGCGCCGATGCCCAAAGCAATCAGATTATTGACGCCTAGCGCGCGCTTTAAGCTGTGCTCACCTGTTTCATGGGCTTCGTCCAGGATAAGCTTCAGCGGTTTTGTAGCTAGCAGATTGGCCATGCACACTCCTTGTTCAAGTGATAGACGCGGCCGAAGCCAAAAAGAAATGGTCATTCTAAAACAAAACCCTCCGCCGCAGCGGAGGGCTTGGAGTCAGTTGCAAACTTCTATCTACCAACAGGGACGGGGGTGGAAGGCACCTCGGCTTGCTGTACTTTGCTGTGTTTGCGGCCGTAAGAGAAGTAGATGACGATCCCGATAAGCAGCCAAACGACCAGCCGTATCCACGTCCTAAGGGGCAAGCTGGCCATCAGGTAGAAAGCGGTGGCCATGCCCAGGATAGGAACGATCGGTACCCATGGAGTTTTGAAAGGCCGCGGCAGCTCCGGGCGGCGCACTCGCAGAATCCATACACCAGCACAAACGATCACAAACGCCAGCAGCGTACCGATGCTTACCAAGGTGCTGAGATCACTGATGGGAATCACGGCGCCGAAAATCGCGACGAAAAGTCCCATAACAATGTTAGAGATCCACGGCGTCCGGAAACGCGGGTGAATCGCGCTGGCCCACTTCCACAGCAGCCCGTCTTTCGACATGGAGTAGAAGACCCGCGATTGTCCCAGCAACATGACCAGCATCACCGTGCCCAGGCCGAAGATCGCGCCGATTTTCACGATGAAGCTGCCCCAACTTACGCCCGTCGCGTCGATTCCTACAGCAACCGGATCAGGCACACCCAGCTTGGTGTAAGGAACCAGCGCGGTAAGCAGACCGGAGACCACGATGTAGAGAATGGTGCAGATCACCAGCGATCCCAGAATGCCGATCGGCATGTCTTTTTGGGGGTTCTTCGCTTCTTGGGCGGCCGTTGAGACCGCATCAAAGCCGATGTAAGCAAAGAAGACCACGGCAGCACCGGTGGCGATGCCCGATATTCCAAAATGTCCCGATTCACCGGTGTTCGGCGGAATAAATGGATGCCAGTTCGCCTTTGCGAGTTCCGGATGCTTCAGCAGGTAAGCTGCCGCTATCACAATGAACAACATGACAATGCTGACCTTAACGATCACAATCGCCGTGTTCAGGTTCGCAGACTCTTTAATGCCGATCACCAAAACGACCGTGACAAGCGCGATGATCATGAAAGCCACAAGGTTGAAAATGGCCGTGTGCACCGAAAGCG
>JBAVUZ010000534.1:0-2229 GCA_049697035.1 Candidatus Angelobacter sp.
GGCGATACCAGCGGTCGGTAAAAACTTCAACCAGTGCAAACGATCCTGGCTGTGCCTGGGTCGCTACGCCCCGCAGCGTGGTGGTCCTTGCCGGGTTGAATAATGCTGAAGAAAAGTTCCTGCTGCTGCCAGCCGGCGCGGGTTTCCCAGTTCACCAGATGCTGGAAGGAATCGAGATTACAAAAATTCTGTGTTATGGCTGCAGGATTTCTTTTGGAAATCCAAAGACGGTTTCTGGCCGTACTATAGGTGAAAGGTCTGATGACATGTTCAATGCGATAGACACATCTTCATCGCGCAGGACTTCACGCCGCGCCTTCCTGCTAGGTGCGGCGACCCTTGGCGGAGGACTATACTTTCTATATATGGGCATTTTTTCAAAGAAAACCGAGACAGCAGAAACCGGACATAACTCGAACGCCGCACCGCAGGAAGTTGACATTGTGGAGTTCACTGACTCCGGCGAGCGCAAAGACAAGGTGCACGTTCCCAAGGTGGTAAAGAGTGAGAGCGAGTGGAAACAGCAGCTTTTGCCGGGAGCTTACAACGTGACGCGTGAAGACGGCACGGAGATGGCTTTTACCGGCCAGTACTGGAACAATCACGAGCAGGGAATCTATCGCTGCGTTTGCTGTGGCACAGCGCTCTTCAGCTCCGATACTAAGTTTGAGTCCGGCACTGGCTGGCCGAGTTTTTATCAGCCGATTGCCGAGGAAAACGTCGCATCCATTACTGACAGCACCTTTGGTATGCGTCGCACTGCAGTGGAATGCAAACGCTGCGATGCGCATCTGGGCCATGTGTTTAACGACGGCCCGCGACCAACAGGCCAACGCTACTGCATGAACAGCGCTTCATTGACGTTTAAGAAAAAAGCGTGAGCCGGTGCAAGTAAGGCCTTTAGGGGTCGCCCTGCGATCAAAGACTAATGGGCTTTAGTCCCGGAAAGACAACTGCATGAAAATTCGTTCGCTTGCCCGACTGCTTCCGATTCTTGTTTTTCTCGCCACCGTCGCCTGCCACGCTTCCAGCGCGGCGGTGAAGTTGCCGAATCCTGCAACTGACGAGCCGATGAGCAAGACCAAAAGCTCAGAGACCGTGGTGCTGGCCGGCGGATGTTTCTGGGGAATCCAGGCAGTGTTTGAACATGTGAAAGGCGTGAGCAGCGCCACTGCTGGATATTCCGGCGGTGCGGCCAGCACGGCGCAATATGAAACCGTGAGCACCGGACGGACGGGGCACGCTGAGTCGGTGAAGGTGGTTTACGATCCTTCGCAGGTTTCCTTTGGACAGATATTGAAAGTGTTTTTCTCTGTGGCGCATGATCCCACGGAGCTGAATCGCCAAGGCCAGGATGAAGGCACTCAGTATCGGTCAGTGATTTTCTACGCTAGTGAAGATCAGCATCGCGTGGCGCGGGCTTACATTGACCAGCTCAACGGCGCAAAAGTTTTTGCCGAGCCGATTGTCACGCAGGTTGTCGCGCTGCAGGCGTTCTATCCCGCTGAAGGTTATCACCAGGACTACGCGGAGCATCATCCCAACGAGCCGTACATCGCCATTAACGATCTGCCCAAGCTTGACCACCTGAAGCAAACTCTGCCGGAACTGTATGTCGGGAAGTAAGCCGCAAGGAGCCGCGTAAATCTTTGCCGCCCATCATCAACGCACAAGCAATTGCGAAAGCTTATGGCGCGTCGCCTCTGTTTGAAGATATTTCATTCACCGTCTCTGAAGGCGACCGCATTGGGCTGATTGGGCCGAACGGCTCAGGCAAGTCCACGCTGCTGGGGATACTTTCCGGCGACATCGAGCCGGATAGCGGCGTGGTCTCTGTGCGCCGGCACACGCGGATGAGCTATGTAATCCAGGATTCACAGTTTGCCGCCGGAGAAACTGTGCGGTCAGTAGTGATGAAAGCGCTGGAGCGCAGCGCAGTGCCGGAAGCAGAGCGCGCGGGACGATTGTTTGAAACGCTGGGCCGCGCGGGCTTTGCAGACTTTGACGCGCAAGCAGCGTCGCTTTCCGGCGGCTGGCGTAAGCGGTTGGCGATCGCCGAAGCTCTGGTGCAGCAGCCGGACGTTTTGCTGCTGGACGAGCCGACGAACCATCTTGATCTTGAAGGCATTGAATGGCTGGAAGAGCTGCTGCGCGCAGAATCTTTTGCCTGCGTGGTGGTGAGCCATGATCGATATTTTCTGGAGAATGTGGCCACGCAGACGGTGGAGC
>JBAVUZ010000535.1:0-7116 GCA_049697035.1 Candidatus Angelobacter sp.
CCAGTCTGCCCTGCAACCCACTCCCACCAGCAATGGAATTGCCGAAAGCAACGTGGATGCAGCCCTCGCACAGGTTGTGCCTGGTGCGGTTGATGCATCGGGCAATATTCTTGACCTTGGAGTTCCGGGACCGACAAGTATCGCCGCAGCGCCTCCTTCTACGACCCTGGAAGCTCCGGTGCTCGGCCTGGCGGTAGCCAAGACCGGCAGGACCACCGGACTCACATGCTCCAGCATCAGCGGCATCAACGCGACTCTGAGCGTGGATTTCGACTCCTTCTGCGGCGGGCCTGTGCTCTTCACCAGCAAATTTGTAGGCCAGGTGGTGATTTCCGGCAGCAGCTTCAGCGGGCCTGGCGATTCCGGATCGTTGATTGTGACCACAGCCAACGCGCGCCCGGTGGCAATGTTGTTTGCCGGCGACGGCGTCAATACTATCGCGCACCCCATCACGGACGTGATCAATAACTTCTCGTCCTTCGCTCGTCCTCCGATCGTCTTGAGCGTGGTGGGAGGAGCCGATCACATTGTGAGCTGCCAGCCCATGGCGAGCAATCCCGGCGCCACGCAAGTCGGCATATTGAATGCGAAGGTGCAGGCTTTGTCGGCTGAGGAGAGACGCCGGGGTGAGAGCGTAAGGGAAGCGCACGCGCTGCTGCTGATGCGTGATCCGGCTATTACAGCCGTAGAAGTGGGAGCCAGCGAAGACGCGCCGAATCAGGCAGCTCTGGAAGTTCGGGTGTCTGGCGCGTTGCAGGCTCCGGTCCCGGCGGTGATTGATGGCCTGCGCACGCGGGTGATTTTCACCGCGGACGCGGCCGCTGTCGCTAAAACATCCATTACTCAGCAGGATGTTGTTCGTGCTTCCGCGATCAAAGAAGCGCATGTTGACAGCCTCATGATGCAGAAAGGGATTCAAGGTGTAGGTGTGAGCGTAAGTAAGGACAATCCGGCTGAGGCCGCGCTCGTGATCTACGTGATTCGAGGAACGGCAAATTCTTCGATTCCCGCTGTTATCGACGGCGTGCGCACTCAGATCGCGGAGGGCGAGCGCTTCCGGGCGTTTTAGCCTACCCTAACCGGCGGGCCGTCTTGAAAACCGTGGCCCGCCGGTAGTTTCAGTATTGATGTGGTTCCTCCGCCGGTAAGGCCCGAAAAAAAACTTTAGTAAAAATCCTTGACGATACTAAGTGAAACTCCCGTGGAGATTGAGAAGGCTGTTATGCGATGCTTTCCGGGCTGGATTCCGGTGCTCGCCCTTTCAGGTGTGACTGCGCGCACGGCATTCAGCCTCCGCCTCGTCCACAATAAAAAACATATTGGCGACTGCCAAGTTCACGGTGTTTCCCATGCGATCAAATAACCTGGCGCTAAATGTGACTCGGTCTCGGACGAAAGGGTTTGCTCCGTGGAACCTCTTTTCTGCCCTGCTTTTCCTGGGGGAACAGCAGTCGGCCGACGTAGTTCGCCGCGTGCTGGCGGACTATGGAATCTTGGTACATTCCGCCAGCGCCGTGGTGGATGGCGACCAGATCGTACGTCGCAATCGTGTTGATTTTCTTGTCTGCGACCTTGAGTTGCCTGGCGCCGGCCAACTCTCCTGCCTGGAGCCATCAACTGGCTGGCGAGGCATGGCGATAGGCCTGATCCCCGGAACGAGGGCTGACTACGGCTTCAACCGGCGCATTCATCTGCGAGTACCTAAACCTGTCAGCGTGGACATGCTGGCTCGTGCGCTGAAAGCTTCTTACAGCAGCATGGCTCAGCGGCGTATCGCCACCTATCGTCATAGTGTGCCGGCCCGCGTGATATCAGGAACGCTGAATCACCGTGGATGGCAGCGCACGCTCCATCAATTAAACGTAGTGAACCTGAGCCGGACCGGCCTTTGCCTGAACGCGGCGGAACCGCTGCCGCACGGCGCCGCCATCAGCATGAATCTGATGCTGCCTGAAGGCCCATCCTCACTGCATGCCAGTGGCCACGTGGTCTGGTCACACACCAGTGGACGTGCTGGTATCGCATTTGATGGGGCGGCAGGCCCGGAAATGAAGAAGCTGCAGGAGCAATTGGATAACTGGCTTCCACGCGAACTGGGAATGGTGGCAAGGACGGCTTGATCTTTTTGCAATCCCGAGCGGAGCGAGGGAACCTACAGCCACAAATTACTTATTGATCCCAATCTTGATTTTGCGGATTAAAGGTTAAGGGTAGCGATTCACGCTACCCTTGAATTCTTTCCGGGCCACTGGCGAGTGTTTAGAAAATGTATGAACGTAGCGATCTCTCGCTTTGCTCAAGACTTCATACCCCCACTGGCTGTTTTGATCGGTCACGCACCGGCACCGGCGTAAACCAGTTGTGCCGGTCGGGGGCCGTGCCATTCACGATGCCGAAAAATTCGCGCTGCAGCGCCAGAGTGACAGGCCCCGTGGTTCCGTTGTTGATGTTGATCTTGTCGATGGAACGAATGGGAGTAATTTCTGAAGCGGTGCCGCAGAAGAAAACTTCGTCGGCCAGGTAAAGCATTTCGCGGGGAATCATCTGCTCAACCACGGGCAGGCCAATGTCGTCGCCCAGGGTAATAATGCTTTCACGCGTAATGCCGGGTAAAACGGAGTTGCCCAGCGGCGGCGTCAGCAGCTTGCCTTTGCGGACCACAAAAATGTTTGCTCCTGACGCTTCGCTCACGTAGCCATTCACGTCCAGCGCAATGCCTTCCACGTAGCCATTCACGATGGCTTCCATTTTGATGAGCTGCGAATTCATGTAATTCGCGCCGGCCTTTGACATTGCAGGCATGGTGTTTGGCGCGATTCGTGACCACGAAGAGACACAGGCATCAACGCCTTCGCTGACATCGCCATGGCCAAGATACTTGCCCCACGGATAATTGGTCATATATATCTCCGTGGGTGAATTGAAGGGATTGACGCCTGCCTCGCCATAGCCCCGCATCACGATCGGCCGCAGGTAGCAGGGCCACACGCCGTTGGCAGAAACAATCTCCAGAGCGGCGGCACAAAGCTGGTCCAGGTTGTAATCGATCTCGATGCGGTAGATCTTGGCTGAATCGATGAGCCTCTGCATGTGATCGCGAAGCCGGAAGATGGCCGGTTTGCCTGCTGGCGCGTAGCAACGGATGCCTTCAAACACTGACGAGCCGTAGTTCACCACGTGGGCCATCACGTGAATCTGGGCATCCTTCCATGGAATCAGTTTCCCGTTGTGCCAGATTTTTTCCGTCGCTTGAATCGCCATTAGGGGGCTCCTTCAGTTTGGAGTGCTGCTGCCTGAACGCTGTTCGGACTCCGTCCCGGGCTCCAGGACGGCCAAACGCACTCTACCACTAATTAGATAGAAAATTCAGGCGAACAGCACATTATATCTGACGGAAATTTCCCCGGCTAACATTAGATACGGCTGAATTTTTGAGCGTATCGATTACAAATGTTTGCCGGGGAAGCGATTCTACTGTTGTGAACCGGTCGCAGCTTGCGATTGTCCCGCTTTTTCCGGGGTTGCAGCATTCGGAGTGCTCTGCGCCACCGCCGTCGCAGGCGTATAAAGATACGTTTGCGGGTTCGCCATCATTGTTGGCATGGCGGCAAAAGGCTTGGAGTAATCATTGGCGGCGTTCCAAAACAGGAATCCGTCCCCATGGTGCGCGTGGGACGTACTGACCTGCTTCAGGATGTATTCCGGCGAGTAAGTCTTGGTGCGCCAGTGGAAGGCCTGAAGCCAGGGACGCAACACCACGCCAGTACCGGCCGTGACTTTTTCAAATCGGTCCATGGAAACGCCGATGAAATGCTCAGGCGCGTCGCCCGGCGCCGCGTAGCCATCCATGCCAAAGAAGTGCGAGGGGTAGATCATGGGTGAAAGCACGTCACAGTGCTTCGCCATTTTCGTAATGTCCTGTCCCGTATGGCTCAGGTCCACCTGACGTTGCCAGGCCATGATGCCAAACACGTCCAGCGAAACCAGCACGCCCATGGGGTGCAACTGCGCATAAGCGCGATCCAGGAAATTGGCGACCACCTCATCACGGTGCAGCTTTGGATCTTTCTGAAAGGCAAACTCCGCGTCGGCCTGGTTGCCTTCGGCAGGGAAGCGGACATAGTCAAACTGGATTTCGTCCACGCCGGACGCGGCCACATACTTGGCCAGGGCGATGTTGTAATCCTGAACTTCCTTATTAGAGCTGTCTGACCAGACCAGCTTGCCGTTTTCCCGCCACGGTTGATGCAGGCTTCTGGACTGCACCGCCAGCGCGCTATGGTTCTGGGCGATGTTGTCATCCCGGAAAAGCGCCTGCCGCGCAATCACATGCATATCCAGCGAATGCAGGAAGCGCACATACTTGGGCAGATTGGTGATCGGATGGTTCTTGACCTTTTTCGCCAGCGGATGATCAAAAGGGATGTTAATGCTGCCGTCGCTGTCCTTAATATCAAAGACCACGGCATTTCCGCCCGCCTGCTTCCAGTGGCGGACCAACTCGATTCCATGGGCGCTGCCCGCGGTCCCGCCCGTCATATATATGGCGCGAACCTCAGTCTCTTTGGGGAAGGGACGGCTTTTTTCCACAATGGGCTGCGGCTCAATGCCGGGAACCAGAATCACGTCGCCCTTCTTGAAAGTGGTCTTACCCCCATTCGCTTTGGCGATAGCGTCCACATACTCCGCCACTGTCATGTAAGAGGATTCTGTCAGATGCCCGCGAGCCAGGAACTGGGCTGTGGTTACGGCTTTTGCCGTTACTGAAATGGTTCCCGGAGGCAGTTCTTGTGGTTGTGCAGCGGTGGCTGGCGCTGGGTTCTGCGCTGCGACAGCCGGTTTCTCAGAAGCGGAGGCTTTGATCTGGCCGTGTCGCGAAAATCCGACGACCGCAAGGATCAGCCCTAAGACAACTAAGGCTGCAGAGGAGATGAAACGAAACTTCTTGGGTAACATTTAGGCTCTTTCCCGGGGTCTTGCAGGCATCTTACCATGCATCCCGGTACTCTGATCAAAATGGCGTGAGTGTCTGGCCTTTTGTCACACACTCAGCATCTAACTATTTGATGCATGTAGATGAATGTTGACAGATTAGTAATGACAACTCTGCAGCTTACATCTCCATCTCACATTTACACCTCCGAAATTGGGAGGAGTCCTCGGCAAAAAGAGGCAAGGAATTTATGAGGACCGGCTTTAATACCGCACTTGATCCCACCCGGCGCAGCTCGGACGCGACGGATTTTGAGACTGCCTTGCGGCGGAAAATCGTTGGCCAGGATCCGGCCGTCGAAAAAGTGGTGGAAATTTACCAGATGTTTCTCGCGGGGTTGAACGCTCCTGGGCGTCCCGTTGGGAACCTTCTCTTTCTTGGGCCCACCGGCTCAGGCAAGACGCGCGTGGTGGAAGCCGTTGCGGAATCGCTCTTCGGCGATCCCCGGGCAATCATCAAGATCGATTGCGCTGAATTCCAGCACAGCCATGAAATCGCCAAGCTCATCGGCTCGCCGCCCGGCTATCTGGGACACCGCGAGACCCACCCTCTGCTCACGCAGGAGGCGCTCAACCAGTGGCATACAGAAAAGCTCAAGCTCACGCTGCTGCTTTTCGACGAGATTGAAAAAGCCAGTGACGCGCTGTGGCAGCTCCTGCTCGGCATCCTGGATAAAGCCACGCTTACGCTGGGCGACAACCGACGCGTCGATCTTTCCCAGTGCCTGATCGTGATGACCTCAAACCTTGGCGCGCACGAAATGGACGAGTTGATGACCGGCGGCCTCGGCTTTGGCAATACCCGGCGCGCCAACCACATGGACGCCGCGCTGGACGACAAGATCACTCGCACGGCGCAGGATGCGGCCCGGCGTAAGTTTTCGCCGGAGTTCATGAACCGCATCGACAAAGTGGTGGTCTTCAAGACCCTCAAACCGGAACATCTGGAGCAGATCCTGGAAATTGAACTGGGAATGGTGCAACAGCGCATCCTGCAAGCCACTGGCAACAGCCAGTTCGTATTTTCCTGCACCGCTCCGGTTAAAGGCTTCCTGTTACAGGAAGGGACTGATCCCAAGTACGGCGCGCGGCACTTGAAGCGGGCCATTGAAAAGAACGTGGTTTTCCCTCTGGCAAACCTGGTCGCCACCGGCCAGATCAAGCTGGGTGATTTCATCCGCATCGATCGCAAGGAAACGCAGATGACCTTTACCAAGGAAGCAGAAGGCGCGCTGGTACCGGTCCTGCTGGAAAAATATGGAGAACTGAATCCCGGATCGCCGCTTGCGGCCAAGGCTGGACGCGGAACGAGCAAGTCTCCGCGGGACTTTGGCGGGATTGCTCCATTGCTGGACCACAAGTAAGCAGCGCCGAAAAAAGAATCAGCCGCGAATCAACGCAAAACACGCTAACCGAATCAAGAAAAGGTTAGCGTGTTTCGTTTGTATTCGCGGTTTTTGGCTTTTAAATTACTCGATTACCAAATTACCCGATTACCAAGTCTTGTTTCATTCCTGCGCTACGCGCGTTCGAGACAGCAGGTCGGCGGGAATGGTTTGCGGCTGAAGATGCCTCGCATTACTTACCCACCAAAAATTCCGTTGTTTCTTTCAGGAACAGATCAAGCTGGTCATGATGCACCCAATGGCCGGCCTTTGGGACTTTTATCAGCCGGCAATGTTGCATAGCGCTGACGCGCGGATCGTTTTCCGGCACGGGCGCAAAGCTTTCCAGTCCCCAGAAGAGCAACGTGGGCGAGGTGATCTGGCCGTAAATCTCTGAGGTGTCCGCCAGGTTGTGGCCAAAAGGCCCGATGGCGCGGGCATAGTTATCAAACTTCCAGGTAAGGCAGCCCTCGGAATCCCAGTTGGTGCCGTGCAGCGTGAGATGGCGCGCGACTTCGTCACTCAGGTGCGGATTGGCCTCTTTCATGCGGGCCATGGCGGCGTCCAGCGTGGGATAAGGTTTGCGTTTGCGTTTTTCAATGTCTCGCCGGGCCTCAAGCCAATAGCGCAGCCGGTTGGAAGCAGGGCCGTGTACGCGATGGCTGGGCGGAAATCCAATGCCTTCAATCGAGACAGCCTTGCTGACTCGGTCCGGATAGATGCCCGCATAATGCAGCAC
>JBAVUZ010000536.1:0-3813 GCA_049697035.1 Candidatus Angelobacter sp.
CTTCCGGCGTTCGAACTTCAAGCCCACGTTCCCCCAGTGCAGCCAGGTTGGAGGTTCGTGCGAGAACGCAAACTTCGTGACCATTCTTAGCCAGCAGACCGCCGTAATATCCGCCAACGCCGCCCGCTCCCAGAATCGCAAACTTCATCGCCCAGCCTCTGGGCCGCATACGCTAAGATTCTGGCGACCATTTATGGTGGCCTGCACTGTCTTTGCCATCAGTTCTTCATCGGAGAGACGCTGTTGTTGCGCCGGAGTTGCGGGCGGCTTGGCAAGTGGCTGCTGCTTCGCAGTCTGTCCTGCCGCAACAAAGCACACGCCCACAATTGCCATTCGAAGATAAATATGCCGCATGATGAGGTGGAGAATACCATATGCGGCGCGCCCCCCTGAAGGTGACGCGGCGTCGCGTGATATCCGGCGATCACTCTGGTTTGCTCCCCGCATTCGCCGCCTGTATATTTGGGAACCAAAGTCAATCATCGATCCTTGGAGATACGGGAATGCATAAAGTGGGAAGAACAATTATTGCTATCGCCTTGGCGGGTCTTTTCCTGGTTCCTCTCGCTCTGGCTCAGTCTGCTTCCACCGTTCGCGCAAAAGCAAGTTCTTCCCCCATGGACAATGTGATTGCCACTCTCTGGGCCGGCAAAAATTTTGATCAGACCGCCATCTCGCCCGACGGCAAACAAGTCGCCTGGGTGGAGATCACTAAAGATGGGTCGGCAATCTTTATTTCTGCAGTGACCGGCGGCACGCCACGCCGCATTACAGCCGGCGGACAATCCGAGAGTGCCGTCGCATGGTCGCCGGACAGCAAGCAGATTGCTTTTTTCTCTGACGCCGCCACGCCCAGCCAGCCTCAGGTTTATGTTGTCAACGCTGCCGTCGGCTCGTCGCACAAGCTCACCAGCGTGAAAGGATTTCTTGCCTCCCCGGGCTGGTCGCCTGACGGAAAAACTATTGCCTTCCTCTTTACTGAGAATGCTGAGCGTGCTGCTGGCCCTCTGGTGGCGGAAAAAGCGCAAACTGGAGTGATTAAAGAAGCTGTCACTGAGCAGCGGCTTGCGCTTGTAGACGCCGCTGGCGGCAAGCTGCGGCAGATCTCTCCCGCCGGTATGTACGTTTACGAGTATGCATGGTCGCCGGACGGCAAAAGTTTTGTAACCACGGCAGCCCACGGCAATGGCGACGACAACTGGTATGTCGCGCAGATTTATACGACCCCTGCCGCTGGCGGCGAGATGAAGTCTATCTATAAGCCGCCAATCGATTCGCAGATCGCCGTGCCTGCATGGTCGCCGGACGGCAAGACGGTCGCTTTCATCTCCGGCATTATGAGCGATGAGGGCTCTGTTGGCGGCGATATCTTCATTGTTCCAGCTGAAGGCGGTACAGCCAAAAACATCACGCCGGGGATGAAGGCTTCAGCAAGCTGGCTCACTTGGATGAATGACGGCAAAATTCTTTTTGGCGAGGATGTGGACGGCGAAAGCGGAATTGCCAAAGTTGATCCAAGCTCCGGCTCTATTGAAACACTGGTTCGCGGACCTGGCCAGTTGAATGCTTATGGATGGGGCACTGCGATTTCTCTTGCTGCCGATGGCAAGACCGCGTCCGTGATTCGGCAGTCACTGGCCCATCCTCCGGAAATCTGGGCCGGAGTGATTAATGAGTGGAAGCAAATCACCTCGCGTAACGCCGCGCTCAAGCCTGCCTGGGGAGAAGCCAAAAGCATTCACTGGCAGAATGATGGTTTCAACCTGCAAGGATGGCTGCTCTATCCAGCCAACTTCAATTCGAATGACGCGGCAAAAAAATATCCCATGGTGGTGCAGGTGCATGGCGGTCCCAGTTCCATGCAGCATTCCGCGTGGCCCGGGCCTCACAGTTTTGGCGTGGCGCTGTCTGCCGCGGGCTATTTCGTCTTTATGCCGAATCCGCGCGGCAGCTTTGGCCATGGAGAGGCTTTCACCCGCGCCAACGTCAAAGACTTTGGCTACGGCGATTTCCGCGACATCATGACCGGCGTTGACCAGGCGCTGAAGCAAGCGCCAATTGACGAGCATCGCCTTGGCATCACCGGCTGGAGCTACGGCGGTTACATGACCATGTGGGCGGTCACGCAGACCAACCGCTTTGCCGCCGCGGTGGCGGGCGCCGGCCTCGCAAATTTCCAGAGCTATTACGGTGAAAACCAGATCGACAAATGGATGGTCCCATTCTTTGGCGCGACTGTGTATGACGATCCCCAGGTTTACGCCAAAAGCTCACCCATTACTTTCATCAAAAACGCCAAGACGCCAACACTGGTTCTGGTGGGCGATAGCGACGGCGAATGCCCAACTCCACAGTCGTATGAATTCTGGCATGCGCTCAAGACGATCGGTACGGAAACAGAGCTGGTCGTGTACGAGCATGAAGGGCACATGTTTGTAGATCCCGCGCACCAGCGGGACGTGATTGAGCGCATGGCGGCATGGTTCAACCAGAAGCTGAAGTGACTCTTTTGTCAAGCAATAAGCGGAGTCTCTGTTTTTTGCTGCTCTGAAATAAATTCATTGGTACTACGGTGATCGGATCATAAGCAGGTGTTCACACTGGTGTAGTCTGGGAACACTTACCATGACTCCATCCAGACGCAAATCCCGTATTCTGCTTGTGGACGGCAATAGCACCGTGCAGCATTTGCGGGCATTGATGTTGCGGATGCGAGGCTATAACGTTGATACCGCCGTTGATCTGGACGCCGCCCGCACGGTGATTTCAGCCGCTCCGCAGTACGATCTTGTGATTGTTGACGTTGGCCACTTTGCCGACCCCGGCCTGGAGTTTTGCGAGGAGATCAAGCAGCGGCATCCCCATCAGAAACTCCTGATGCAGGTGGATGGACACATTTATCTCGGTCGCGAAACCTGTCCGGACAAGGTGGTTTCAAAGCAGGAAGGGCCTCACCATTTTGTGGAAGAGGTAGAGCGATTGCTGCCTGCTTCCTAGCTGGCTGGCTACTTTTTCGTCACCAGCTTTCCATTTTTTCAGGCGATCACACCCAGACACACTCCCAATACAAAATCCGCCCTGCAAGCGCAGGGCGGATCTTCGAACTGGTGTGGCTAGTTCCTGGTGAACTCCAACGTGGACAAATGGTTTATGCCTGCCTGCGCGTTTGCGCTTGAGATAGGGTTCCCCAATATAGTTCCTTGCACATTAGCTGTGCCGGAATCGGATCTCTGGTGGCTGTGAATAGTGACCGGCCCGGAAGTTTGAAATTGCTCAAAGGCCAGGACGCGGTTGCGCTGAATATCATTCTCCTGGAACGCAAGATGGATCGTTCCTGCCGTTAGCGCCGTGCATGTAAAGACGGGATCCACTTGGGTGAAATCCAGCGAGCAGCTTTCGCTGAACGTGGCAGTGGGATCAAGCGTGCTCGTATCCAGGTCCAACGTAAGGTTCCTGGTGTTGTCACCGCTGAACGCGCTGTTGGGAATGGTGCCAACGATTTCCACCAGCGTTGCGCTGGAGAAGTCGGGCGCAAATGCAAAAGAAATCAACAGCAGGTTGGTTGTAGTCACGCCGCTCGTGGAACCGCGCGAAACCTGTAAGTTGAGGGTGGAAAGATCGGTGGAATCGGAAACCGAGGCGAATGCGCCGTCATTGGTGAACTTGAAGTGTGCGGTTTGGGCTGTCAAGGCGAGCGGCAATAATGCAACCGCTGCGATCATAAATAGCTTTTTCATCGTCGGGCTCTCCTTTGAGCTTTCTTGATAATTTGGGGGTAGGGACGCCGGGGGCCGGGTAGAACTAATCTAAGGG
>JBAVUZ010000537.1:0-2478 GCA_049697035.1 Candidatus Angelobacter sp.
GACCAAGGGTGTCAAACCCGCTTGATTCCATGATTACAGCGTTATTTTTAACTACTCATGACAGACCAGCACATGGCCGCAACCGCAGCAGGGCCAGCTAAGGTTAGTCTCTGTTTTGGGTGAGGCGCAGATGTCAAACGCCACCAACGGCCACCGGGATGTGGGCCATTGCCCCCTGAAAAGGAAGCCCCATGAGCTTAACGTTTTTAATTTTGTTTTAAGGGTGCTATCAGGCACAGGCTGCCACCATTGCATGAGAGGTGGTTATGGGCAAGCTAATTGAGTTTTATGTTCCGGCAAGTTTTCCGTTGCGTCCAGCGAGCTCGCTTTCACCGTTAGAACGTGGAAAGATCATTGAGTTCCACACGCTGCAAGACCAGAAAACGGCTTAGGCCGCGGAGCGATCGTTGCCGGAGCCGGCGGTCTTGGTCATCACGTCCTGCGCCTGATCATTGGACGCCGCAGACTCATCTTCTGCCGGGGCCTCATTGGCGGCAAAGGGCAAAAAGACGCTGCAGCAGGTCCCGTGTCTTCCTTCATCGGTACGGCTGCGAACGCGCAAGATGCCCTGGTGCTTCTGGACAATGCCCTGGCTCACCCACAGGCCCAGTCCGGTGCCTTTTGAATCTTTCGTGGTAAAGAATGGCTCAAAGATCTGCGGCATGTTTTCCGCAGGAATGCCGCAACCATCGTCCGCCACGATAACGCGAATCCCCTCGCGCTCCTGCCGGTCATGCGCGTGCCGCACACGGATATAAATATTCCCCGGCCCTGAAATGGCTTCAATCGCGTTCAATACCAGGTTGGAAAATACCTGGCGCAATTCACTGGGGAATGCCGCCAGGGGAACAACGTCACTGAAATCCCTGTGCACCGTAATCCGGCCCTGCTCGATGCGAGCATCGTAGGCGGCCAGCACTTCCTCAAACAGCTGTGGCACGGAACTCATTACAGGGGAAGATATTTCGCGGTAGAAGCCGAGCGTCTGCTTGGTGATATGCACCACGCGGGCCAGTTCTTCTTCGGCGGTCTTTACATAGACCAGCGCCGACTCCGGCATTTTGGAATTAGTGCGCAGGATGTACAGCGCGTTCATTACCGATGCCAGCGGGTTGTTGATTTCATGCGCGATGCTTGCCGCAAGGCGACCGGTAGCGGCAATTTTTTCCGACTGCCGCAGCGTCTGCTCCGCAGCCTTGCGCGATGTCACGTCCATGGCCACGCCCAGCATGCGAACGGGCAGATCATTCATTACGATGATGCGTCCGCGGGCTTCCAGCCAGTGCAAAGCTTTATCGGCCATGTAGACCCGGTATTGGACTTCATACTCACTATTGCTGGCCAGGGCGTTGGTAATGGACTGGTGCACCTGCTGCCGGTCTTCAGGAACAATGCTTTCCATCCAGCTTTCATAGCGGCCGTCGAATTTCTCAACTTCAATTCCGTGCAGCCTCCGGATCTCGTCTGACCAAGCCAGCTCGCCGGTTTGCAGGTCCCACTCCCAGATTCCAATGCCGACATACTGCTGCGCCAGCTGCATGCTTTCCTTGCCGCGTTCCAACATTTCCTGCGCGCGTTTGGTTTCAGCGATCTGCTCCTGCGCTTCACGGTAGAGCCGCACGTTGTCAATGGCCACGGAGGCCATGTGTGTGAGCTGGACGAGAATGGCTTCGTCGTCAGGAGAAAACTCGCCAGTCAATTTTTGCGAAAGCTGGATCAGGCCAAGGTTACGACCGTCACGCGTGAGCAGCGGAGCGGCCAGCCAGCCGTAGCGCGTGGCGTCCGTGGCGCGACGCACCGGGCCCCAGGTGTTGGCCCGCGCTCCCGCGTTCAGCCGGACCGGCTTGTTGAGATTGCAGGCCAGCATGAACATCTCAGAGCTCTCTTTGGCGAACTCCAGAGCGGCTTGCCCTTCCGCCACGGAGACACAGGTAATGCTGCGGTTCCATTCGCCACGGGGAAGAAGTGTGGTGAGTGCCTGGCGCGCGCCAATGATGTTGCGTGCCTGGTCAGTGATGGTCTGGAGCAATGAATCGAGGGCAAAAACGGAATTGATCTGGACGGAAGCTTCCGCCAGGGCGCGCAGCACGGCGGTGCGTTGCTGTTCCGCGGCAAGAGTCTGCAGCGACTCATGATACAAGCGCGCGTTATCCAGGGCATTGGCGGCCTGTAGAGCGTAAAGCTCCACCAGCCGCGACTGGCGGTCACTGGGAACGTGGGGCTTGCGGAAAAACGTTACCACCACACCGAGAGCGTCGCCGCGAGTATTAACGATGGGCGTGCTGAAAACCGAGCGGAATCCGACTTGCGCGGCCGCATCGACAAACGGAAAATATATTCCGGCCTTGTCAATATCTTCAACCAATACGCGGTGCTCAGGAGAAAAGAAAGATGCCGGCAGATCTCCGAAAGACTTGATCTGCTCCGCAGTGAAGCCGGCAAAAGTCGCTACTTGAAGAGTCTTACTGGTGCGCTCAG
>JBAVUZ010000538.1:0-9156 GCA_049697035.1 Candidatus Angelobacter sp.
GAGATGGTGCGCGATCAATCGTCCACTCTTGTCCTTGTCATAAACGAGATTCTCAACTGAGGCATAAAGTTTTTGGAGGAGCACAGACCCCTTGACCGTTTTCAGTGGCTCAGCCCCTTTGCCGTAGGGAAAGAGTTCTTTCTCGTCACTTTTCAGGAACTCGTCGATCTTCTCTCGAACTGTAGCTTCTGTCACCTTAATCTCCACATCAGCTAAGCGCGCCTCCTCATGGAGGGCCGCTGCGATGGCTTCAGGCACAAGCAAATAATTCTCAATCTCAGTTCTTGGCAAGAATTTGACCGGCACCGCATCCTTGCCCGTCGCATCCCGCATTCCTGTCAAGAGCTTGACGTCTTCCCGCGTACGATCTCCGTCAAATAAGTACACGTGTGGTTGCCGAGCATGCGATAAGGCATTGAGCAGTTTTTCATATTTCTGTACCGCAATTTGCAAGCTCCTCGTGTCGCTGGGGGTACCCTCCATCGTTGGGAATCCTATGCCGCTAAGTGCTGTGCTTGATATACCAGATGCTCTTAAGAGGTGCGGGAGAATGGTCTTATCGCTCTTGCCTTCAACAACAATCAGCGAGTCATAAAACAGGATATCTGAATTTCTGTAACCAAGATCACGCAATACTCGACCGATTTCAGGAGGTGCAGGCTGGGAATCGTACGGTAGGCCCGGTGCTTCAACATGCGTTATGCGGTCAGCTTCGACTGAATTGATGAACACGGCCGAATGGGTGGCTATCACGTATCGGTGCTTGTTATCTTCGTTGAGAAAGCGGATCAGTTGACGCTCAGCAGTCGGATGCAGAAATGAATGGGGCTCGTCTAGCAAGAGGATGGCACCTGGTTCAGCGGTAATCGCGAAGGTGGCAATAGCCAAGACCTGTTCCACGCCCGTACCGGAATGGGAAAGGGGGATATCTTGTTCCATTCCTTCGCGTGTGAGGGTAATATAAACCCGATTGGGTTGCATTGCCGGATTCACGGATGTCAAGTCCGGAAATATTTCCTTGACTATTTTTTCGATCTGTCGAAATGCTCTCACCTTATTTCCACGCAGCGTTTGAAGAAAAACAGAAAGGTTCTCAGCATTATCAAGGAGCACTTCAGCTGTCTGAAAGCCAACCCAAGGTGCTGCTACACGATGAACAGCGACATACCTGCTCCCCAACAACGGAAGCAAGGGCTTGAAATAGTCAGACGTCGGCAAGGGAACCCAGTAGTTTTTTCGGTCCGGGCCCGATATGGCACGACCACTGCTGCTTATACGGGTCGCCACCGTTTCCCTGAAACGACTGCCTTCAGATTGAAAGCCATGATAGAAGAAGCCCTGATCATTCGCCCCTAAGAAGTCTAAAGGAGCTTGCCCCTCAATCTGCAGCTGAGCGGATCGAAAGATCACTTGATCCTCCGATTGTCGCGGCATAAACATAAACGAGTAGCTTGCAGTAGTCCTGTGTTTCGAAATAAAACCATTCCACGATGCTTGATCCCCATCAATCGGAAGAGTATCTCCTTCTTCCACCTCAAACAAGATGTTCACTTCATAGGCGTCCGTCGTACCCGGTTCACGCAAGTAGCCTGCTAAATCGTTGACGAACTTGCGGGTTTCTTGTGGGACATACGGGCGGCCTTCCATTGGCAACGCGGAGAGCGCACTTAAAGCTTTCAAAAGCGCGGTCTTACCGGAGTTATTCTTGCCAACTAGGAGGTTTAAACCTTCGCGGATAGGAACAAACTGGCGTTGAAAGCATGCGTAATTGACTATTTCTACGCCCAATAATTTCATACGATGGCATTATAAGGTGGCAGTCCATTTAGCAGCTCTTCTGGCTCCGGCCTGTGACGCCAATCGGCGTCGATCCTTGACCACGAAATCTTTCCGTCGTGTTGCACCACATAACTCGCTGCCAGCGGCAGCTCCCAGCTCTGGTCGCCGTTGTAGCCCGGCAGCTTGGTCATGATGCTCTCATACATCGCCTGCATCTCCGGCGAGAGCCGATACACCAACCCGAATTTTCGCGCGACCTGATTACCGGCGTCGCTCAGGACAGGGAAGCGCAGCTTGTGCATGTCGCGCGTCATGTAAGAGTGCTTTTGCGTCTGCGGTGAGATGGCCACCAGCGACGCGCCGGCTTCGGCAATCTTTGGATGGATTTCCTGCAATGCTGCGAGCTGCGCGTTGCAGTAAGCGCACCAGCGTCCGCGATAGAAGACAATCACGAGCGGCCCGCTGCGAAGCATATCTTCCGAGCGCCACAGCATGCCGTCGCCATCGGAGAGTTCAAAAGCGGGAGCGCGATCGCCGATCTTGAGCGCGCGATCAGCCAGTCCGGACTTGACCAGGTCCTCCGCAAAGCGATCGACCACGGCCAAGCGCTCAGCCGGGACCATCGACCTGAGCTTCGCGGTAAGGTCTTCGAGTTGGTGAGCTAATGACAATTTTGCAAAATTGTAGAATAGCCTATCCAGTATGCCTTATGAGAGAACCATTCAGGCGGTTGCATCCGCTATTACTTCTACATTTGACGAGTTAGATGTCTGGTTTGAGCACCCTCCAAACCTTGCGTGCTATAAACCTGCCGGAGGCGGCTGGTCGATCAATGAAGTCCTTGAGCATGTCAGCCTCACCAGCCACTTTCTTTTGATTGTGATCAGGAATGGCACACAAAAGGCGCTGAAGCGCGCCGGCGGGCAACAACTTCCTGCCTCCGGTGAAAGCAATCTTGAATTACTCAGCAGCATTGGTGCCCGGGGCAGCTTCTCCTGGACGCGCCCGGAACATATGGTGCCGACAGGGAAGAAGCTAATGAGAGAGGTAAGGCAAACGCTGCAACAGCAGCGCGAGGAATGTCTGACATTGCTGCAGAAACTTTCCCACGGAGAAGGCGCAATGTTCACCGCGAACATGTCCGTTGCTGGAATCGGCAGGATGGACCTCTACCAGTGGATTTACTTCCTGGTTCTCCATGCACGGCGTCACATCGCGCAAATGGAGGCTATTTACCTGGAAGCAAAGCAAGCATACCCAGCCTAAGCTACCGCATCATTCCCGGCAGCTTCATCCCGGCCAGCTTGCGGCTGAAGCTGGATTTGCCCATGTCCTTGAACATTTTGCGCATCTGGGCGTACTGGCGCAGAAGCTGGTTCACTTCCTGCACGCTGGTGCCGGAGCCGCGGGCAATGCGCTTGCGCCGGCTTCCGTTGATGATCTCGTGATGGTTGCGCTCTTTCGGTGTCATGGAATTGATGATGGCTTCCACGCGCGTGATCTGGCTTTCGTCCACGGAGTCGGCGGCCTTTTGCATGCCGGCGAACGGGCCGATGCTGGGCAGCATCTTGATGACGCTCTGCAACGATCCCAGTTTCTTTACCTGCCGAAGCTGATCGCGGAAATCTTCCAGCGAGAAGCCTTCGCCGCCCAGAGCCTTCTGTGCGAACTCCTGCGCTTTTTTCTGGTCAACGTTTTCCTGCGCTTTTTCTACCAGCGTGAGGATGTCGCCCATGCCCAGGATGCGCCCGACAATGCGGTCAGGATGAAATGGTTCAAGCGCGTCATACTTTTCGCCCACGCCAATGAACTTGATCGGCTGCCCGGTGACCTGGCGTATGGAGAGCGCCGCGCCGCCGCGTGCGTCGCCGTCCATCTTGGTGAGAATCACGCCGGTGATGGAAAGCTTTTTGTGGAACTCGTCGGCGGAGCGCACGGCGTCCTGTCCGGTCATGGCGTCGGCCACGAACAGAATTTCCTGCGGGTTCAGGATCTTTTTCAGCGACTGCATTTCCGACATCAGTTCGTCATCGATGTGCAGGCGGCCGGCGGTATCAACAATCAGGAAATTGCAGCCGCTGTTGATGGCTTCTTTCCGCGCTTCTTTCACCAGGCGCTCGACGGTTGCCGTGTCGGAGCTTTCGACCTTGCCTTCGTACAGATTGGCCTTGATTGCTTCAGCCACAACTTTTAACTGCTGGCGCGCAGCGGGACGATAGACGTCGACCGAGACCAGCATGGGGCGATGCCCGCCTTTTTTAAGCCACGCGGCAAGCTTGCCGGATGTGGTGGTCTTACCGGAACCCTGAAGCCCGGCCATCAGGATCACTGAAGGTGGCTGCGACGCGAACTTGAGTTTCGCGGTGTCCTTGCCCAGCATTTCCACCAGTTCATCGTGGACGATCTTGACGATCTGCTGCGCCGGAGAAAGCGCGGTCATCACTTCCTGGCCAACGGCTTTTTCCTGCACGCGGTCAATAAACGTCTTGACCACCTTGAAGTTGACGTCGGCCTCAAGCAGCGCCATGCGGATTTCTTTGAGCGCTTCCTGGATGTTTTCCTGGGTGAGCGTGCCCTGTCCGCGCAGGTTCTTGAACGCCCGTTGCAGTTTTTCCTGAAGATTTTCAAACATAGATAAACCGGTTCTCAACAATCAGAGTGTGACGGGATTAGCAGAACGCCCGCAGTCTTAGATGCGTGCGATGCGAAATGCGCGATTCGCGCAGGCCCAACTCTATTGTATCAGCGGCTAGCTCCGCTTCTGCTCCACGCCCAGGTAGCTCAGGAAGGCGCGAACGAGTTCGCGCTTGAGGGCCTGATCGTCTTTGGGCATGAAGGTTTTCAGCGGCCCAAGATCCGTGGGCATCACAACGATTTCAAACAACGTGCTTGTCACCATCATGAAGGCCATGGCTATGGCGGTGCGCGGATCAGGATGCCTGATCTCTTTGCGGTGGGTCAGAAACAGCTCGATGACGTGTTCAATGGCGCGGACCTCGAATTTGCAGGCGGTCTTCCAGAAGGCGGTATTTGCCCGGCCGCGCACAAAGTTGCGCATGGCCCGCAGCAGGGCGGCATTGACGCGATAACTAAGCACCATGCCGCCAATGACCTGATCGGCAAAAACCGGCAGCGGGATCTGCGCGGCAGCGGCCGGCGTAAGTCCCACCTTCATTCTTTCATCCTGACGCTCCAACATTCCCAGGATCGTATCTTCCAGCAGCGCATCCTTATCATGAAAGCGGCGATAGATTGCGCCCGGGGTGAGCCCGGCGTGCTGCGCGATGCGGGGAATCGTGGTCCCTTCCACCCCATGCTGCCCCAGAACTTCTGCCGTTGCTTTCTGTAATTTGCGCAGCGATTCGCGGCTGCGCTCCTGCTGGGGTGCAAGCGTCTTTTTGGCCATGGGAAATATTTATACCAACGGCAAGATTCTACTTGACAATAATGTAAATGTGAATTTACATTTACATATCGCGGAGGTCATACAGTGGCACATCATGAACAGCAGAGCAAAACAGAAGAACGAAAGCAAAGTTTCCTGGCGATGGCGGGCCTGATAGGAACGTTTGGGGCCGGAGCTTTCGCCGGATCGAAACGCGAAAAACTTACCCTGAGCATGGGCGCGGAAGAACTCAGGCAGGTGGACCTGCTGGTGGAACGCGGGCTTTATGCAAGCCGAGAAGCCTTTCTGCAAACCGCAGCACGCAATCTGCTGCATGAGCACGGCATGGATTTCCCGCAGGCGTCGGCAGGCCGGCTGACGGCGGCAGGCATTGTTATGCACAACCGCAAGAGCCTGGAAAAACTTCTTGCCGCTGGGAGGCAAGTTGAACTCAACGTAACCGGCATTCTTCGGCTCGCTGACGACGTGACTCCGGAGCTAGCCTGCGCCGTCATCAAATCGCTCAAAGTCTGCGGAGCCTTCCAGGCGAGCCCCGAGGTGAAGGCAGCGCTCATAGATCGTACCCACTGACCGCATGCGCTAGCCGCATTGAGGAAGAGAGAGATAGATGGACACCAACACACAAGAAGCCGGCCAAGAGATTTACGCAGGGCTCTACCTGCGAGCCAAAAGGCAGCTACGCTCTTTGAACTGGGGCCGAACCCGAGGCCGAAGCAAGCAGGAACTGTCCAACATGTCGGAAGTGGAAACGCAGCGCCCTTGGGCTGGGCTGGCGGAGTGGCTGCGCGTGGCACATTCCATGCTCGATGAAAAAGCTGTGGAGCTGACTCGCAACGCCGAGCGATCCAGCCAGGTTCGCGCGATTGAATAGACCATTGTGAGCTGAACTCGCGTGCTGTCTGCGGCTGCGGATATACTGTCTTTCTGGAGCGGCCCATGACAAACCTCCATAGCACTGCTGTTTCTGATTCCCCCGTTTGCTGGCCGGCCTTGCCTCTTTCCGCATGGCAGGATACGCGTGACACGCTGCACATGTGGACGCAGATCGTGGGCAAAGTGCGGCTGGCGCTTACGCCCAAGATCAATCACTGGTGGAACGTGGCCCTTTACGTGAGCGCGCGCGGCCTCACCACCTCGGCCATTCCTTATGGCGATCGCGTGTTTGAAATTGAATTTGATTTTCTTGAGCACCAACTCATCATCAAAACCTGCGACCCCGCGACGAAAATCATTCCGCTGGGGCCGCGCTCCGTGGCCGATTTCTACCAGGAATTCATGGCGGCGCTGCGGGCGCTCAAAATCGACGTAACCATCTGGCACATGCCGGTGGAGATCGCCAGTCCCATCCCGTTCGACCAGGACAAAATCCACGCGTCGTACGACAAAGAATATGCGCGGCGCTTTTGGCGCACGCTGGTCTCAGTGGACGACGTGTTCAAAGTCTTTCGTTCGCGCTTTATCGGCAAATCCAGCCCGGTACATTTCTTCTGGGGCAGCTTTGATCTGGCGGTGACGCGTTTCTCGGGGCGTCCCGCGCCGGAGCGCAATGATCCTGACCCGATTCTGCGCAGAATCATGCAGGAAGCTTATTCGCACGAGGTGATCAGCGCCGGCTGGTGGCCGGGCGGCGGCGACGTGAAAGACGCCGCTTTCTATTGCTATGCCGCGCCCACGCCGCAGGGCTTTGCCGAGCAGAAAGTGCGTCCTGTGGCTGCGTTTTATCATCAACAGCTAGGCGAATTTCTGTTGATGCATGAAGACGCCCGCAGCGCCAGTTCGCCGACCGCTGCGGTTTTGGAATTTCTGCAAAGCACTTATGAAGCTGGCGCGTCAGTGGCAAAGTGGGACCGCGCCGCACTTGAACGAACGGAAGAACCAGCCGCCGGTGCGGCTTAAAGGAGAAGCTAATGGTCCAAAGCTGCAGCCACATGAAGCAGATCAAATTCAAGTCCACTGAGACCGATGTCTGCGAAGACTGCATCAAGACCGGCGATACATGGGTCCATCTGCGGCTGTGTCTGGAGTGCGGGCACGTCGGTTGCTGCGATTCATCGAAGAACAAGCACGCGACCAAGCATTTTCATCGCACCAAACACCCGCTGATTCGTCCATCGAGCCGGGAGAAGCGTGGATCTGGTGCTACGTGGATGAGATCTCTCCGGGAGAGATTGCCGCGTAAGCGCTCATCTTCCGTTCAGCCATACAAAGAACCAATGAATGGCGGTGAGCCACACTGCCAACAGCATCAGGTTCATGCCAATCAACATGGCGATGACGACCAGCATAAGCCCGCCAGCCACGGTGAGCAGCGGCACAATGATCGCATAGAGCAAGGTCATGAAGACCGTAAGCACCCATCCGCCCGCTCTTACCGGCGCGATCATATGAGAACCCATCTTCTGCAGGCGCTTGGCGCGCTTCACCAGCGGCGGATGAAATGAGACAAAACTTTGCATCTGCAATCCGCTCTGGCCGCGCTTCGGCTGGCTTTGCCGCCTGCCTTTCTGCGCCTGCATCAAGCGCGCGATCGCAGCTCTATCGCCGTGGGTGGCGGCTTCAACGTCGGCAAAATTGGGCAACTCGCCAAGGCCAACGGGCAATCTTTCACCCATCATTGTGGCCATCGCCTGCATGCGCGCCATTGCCTGGGGATTTCCCATAGCCGCGGCCTTTACGGTGGTGATTATTTCCTGGCGCACGCTGGGCCAGTCATTTCCTGCACCCCCCGCGGCGATCGTTGCCGCACCTCCAGCCGCAACCGGCGTGTCATAGAGGTTTGCCGCATCTTGCGCCGACATCATGTGAGCCGTCGACGCCCATGCCTGAATGGCTTTGGCCATTTGCTGCTGGCTGGGCTGCTGTCCGCGAAGACCGCTGTCACCTTTGGGATTCACCACAAAAAGATGTGTAGCCCAATCGCCGCTGTCGAAAGCCGTATTGTCTTCACTCAGGCATTGCAGTGCGCGGGCCAGCGCGTCTGGATTGCGCGTGAGTTCCACTGAGCTTGCGTCGGCCAGGTAGCGGCGTGTGCGCCACAGCATCGCCATGCACGGTCCCAGCAGGATGTTGAGAAAAAACCAGAGAGTGATCTCGACGGCCATGTTGGTAAACACGAGCGGGAACATGACGAAGCGGTAAGCTTTCTTGATCAGGCCCGGATTGCCGCGCTTGAAATAGCCCTCCATTTCAGGGGAGTCGCCATCAAGCGAAGTGGCCAGCGACTCGGCGATGTCCGCTGCGTCTGCCGCACGTTTTTCCGGCGTGCCTCCGCCAAGCATGTAACGCGCCACGCGCCACAGCCGCCCGAGCGATTCCTTGCTGAACGGAGCGTTGATCAACGTTACCAGCAGGCCGCAGGTTTCAAAGACGCTGGTTACGGTGAACGCAATGCCCAGGTCGCCGTTGCCGATGGACCCTACGAGATGAGCCAGTATCGCCTGCATCTGGTCGCGATCAAGATCGTCAAGCAGGCGGCGTGAAATTACGATGCGCGCGTCATGCGCTGACGTGCCGACGGCGGCTGCGTTCGCGCCAACGGAATCGACCAGCATGATTTTTGGCGCGGGCAATCCGGCGGCGATGGCCATTTCCTGCGCCACGTCCGCAAGCTGAAGCTCTTTCAGGTCAGCCTGATTGGGCTCACGCGCGTTCATGCTGGCCAGCGTGCCGCCTACGCCGCCATGGCGGAAAAGCGCCAGCATGGCAAACCACAATCCATAAGCGAAGACCATCCCCGGCAGCAGCACTAATAAAAGACCGGCGGTCAGTTCGCCGGGATCAAGCGTGCCTCTCTGGTTGATCACGTAGTCAGCCACGCGCAGGCCCAGCTTGGCCAGATCATTAGCCTGCCGCCAGAAGTCCGGCGGCAAGGGCGCGAAGTGGTTGACGATTTCCGCCACGATCAGCGTCCCGGCATACAACAGCGGCGTAAGCACCAGAGTGAGCGGAAGGCCCATGATGAACGCGGCAAA
>JBAVUZ010000539.1:0-11618 GCA_049697035.1 Candidatus Angelobacter sp.
ATACAGAGGGAACCAGCTTGACTGCACCTGCACCATGATGCGATGTCCAGGCAGAAAGACGTGGTTCGTTGTTGGCAGCTCAAAGCGATAGACCAGCGGAGCGTCGGCCTTGATCGGCTTTGGCGTCTCAAGGCTCTCCCGATAGCGCCCGCGGAAAATGTCCATGGACACCGCCAACTGGTAACCGCCCATCTGCTCCTGGCCGGCAACTTCATCGGGATAAACGTCAATCAGTTTCACCACCCAGTCAGAATCGGTGCCGCTGGTGGAAGCCACAAGATTGGCCACCGGCTGCCCACTGATTTTTATCGGCGCGGTGAGAACGTCTGACGTGAACGCCAAAACGTCCGTCCGGCCAGAAGCTTCGCGCTGATCGTCGACGAGCCAGAGCGGCCAGGTTAGACCTTTATCAATGTCATATCCCACAGGGCGAGTAGGCCGCGCGCGGAACGGCACCGGCTTTGCGGGATCGGAGACATACTCTTCATATGCAACATCGCCCGCCTTGGGTGCAGAGAAGCCCGCCTTCATTCCTGCGTTCAGATAAAGCGGCGTGGGTTTGGGCGCGCATCCGCCGGCGCATCCGGAAGGCCACGCGTTGAGCTTGCGCCATGTGTTGGTGCCGGTTTCAAACGCGGATACTGGCGGGACATCAGTTTTCGGCGCATTGTCCTTCAGGTAATGGTCCAGGAACGGCCGCAAAATCTCCTGGCGGAAATATAGTCCTGTATCGCTGCTGAACTTGAGCGCCCCAAGCGTACTGCCGTCCCCGATCTCCTGCCCGTGATGCCACGGGCCGATCACCAGAAAAACTTTGTCGTTGTCCTTGTCTTTCGGCTTGATCGCCTTATAGACCGCCATGGCGCCATAAATATCTTCCTGGTCCCAGAGGCTGTCCACCAGCATCACAGGGACTTTCAGCGGCTGCGCGGCAAGAATCTGGTCCACCGCTTGGTTGCGCCAGAAAGCGTCATAGCTGGGATGCTCCAGCACCTTGCGCCAAAATCCGATCTGCTCCAGCCCGTGCAGCTTGCCCAATTCACCCGCCGACCCGGACTGCATGTATAGGTCGTAATCATCAAAATGGTCAGTCCACCATTTAGCGTCGTTCTTGCGCGTGGCCACCTGTTCATAGATGTACGGCATATTCTGTTGGCGGAAAGCGCCATTGTGGAACCAGTCATCGCCGCGCCAGCCATCCACCATAGGATTCATTGGGACAGAAACTTTCAGCGCCGGATGCGGATTCACCAACGCCATCAGCGGCAGAAATCCGTCATAGGAAATTCCCAGGATGCCCACCTTGCCGTTGCACTCAGGCACGTTCTTCACTAGCCAGTCAATCGTGTCGTAAGTATCGGTTGAGTGGTCCACCGGCGTGGGGTTCAGCGGCCCATGCAGCGGACGGTTCATCACATAGTCGCCCTCGGACCCGTATTGGCCGCGCACATCCTGCACCACGCGAATGTAGCCGCCTTCCACAATCACTTCCGTGGCGTTGTCATATCCCCAAAGCGTTGGCCCCAGATGTGAACTGTGAGCGCGATTCGTGAGTTCGTCTGCGCTGTAAGGCGTGCGCGTCAGCAGGATTGGCGCAGGCTTTGTCTTGGTGGCGCTGCGCGGCACCAGGACCACCGTGTATAACTTCACGCCATCGCGCATCGGGATCATCACTTCGCGACGTTCGTAATCAAAAGTGGGACCACCCGGCGGTTTCAGATTGTCCGGCGTCTCGCTGGGATAGTTGGGATACTTCGGCGCGCTCTGTTCCTTCGTCTGTGCGAACGAAGAGAAGCTGCATATCAGGCAAATGAAGAGGACGAGCAAGTTGGTGGTCCTTACACGGTTGGTCAGATTCATGGTGCCCGCGATTATAGATGGTTCCCTCAATTCTCGGCACTCGGTATGCCTAGAAAGAATGCAAATGCCGAGCCTGGGCCGAATTGCTCCCCTGCAGCCAAAACTGAGCTGCGCTCCCTCAACGCGCGAGTTCCCGGACATAGCGCGCCATGCGGTCTTCAGGCTCGTCGAACAAGCCCTGAAATGTGAAGCCAGCTTTTTCAGCCAGCTTGAGCGATGCCGTGTTCTCAGGAAAGATTCTGAGGACAATCTGGCGAGCTTCTGTAGCCGTTCGCAAGTATTGACCCATGAGGTCTATGGCCCGTAAGGCCAAACCTTTTCGTCTCCATTGCAGAAAGATCCCGTACGAAACATTGACTTCGCCGGGATTAACAAGCCGCGCCATGTTCACTTCGATAAAGCCGATCAATCGATTGCTCGCACAATCGAATACTCCTAAGGCGCGTCGAGGGCCGCCATTGCGCCAGCTCTTTTGGTTATTTCGGATGAACGCCTCCACGGTGGAGAGTGTGCTCCGCCCGCCGCTTACCCACTTCGCCATCTCCTCGTCTTCACCGGCGAGATGGTCGGCTGCATCTTGCGCCGTCAGGGAGCGCAGAAAAATTACTCCATCCGTCAGTTCTGGGGGGTTCAGCAAGTCCATGCTCAGCCAATCTCACTCGCACTCGTCAAAGGGCCACGCAATTACAATCGGGAGCGGGAAGGCGCAGGTTGATTTACACTGATGCGCTGATCCATTATCTAACCTTAAGAGCATGGCGGGTAGCGGTGTCTCGCCGTTCTCGGGATGAATAAAATGTACTACCTCCTCAAAACCGAACCCACCGTTTACGGCTTTGCCGACCTGCAAAAAGAGCAATCCACCATCTGGGACGGCGTGACCAATCCTGTCGCAGTGAAGAACCTGCGCGGGATGAGCAAAGGCGACAAGCTGGTGATTTATCACACGGGCGACCAGAAAAGCGCAGTCGGCACGGCCACGGTTGAGTCGGTGGATGCCGCTGATCCCAAAGTTCCCAAGGTCAGGATCAAAGCCGGCAAGCTCATCTCCCACTCCGTGACTCTGGCTGAGATAAAAACCAGTGAGCTATTTGAAGGTTCAGCGCTGGTCCGCCAGGGCAGGCTATCCGTCGTTCCGCTGAGCAAAGAGCAATATGAGTGGCTTACCAGCAGATAATTCGTCGGGCAAGGTCGCGCACCACCATTCATATCGCGCTCTTTTCTGGAGCAATTCCGCACTCCCTTCGGTCGCGTGCATAGTATTCTTCTGCATCGCTTACCTGGTTCTTTCTCACCACGAGAACTATTGGCTGGCAGGTTTAGTTGCTGCGCCGCCAACTGCCGCCATGCTTGCATTGTGGGTGATTCGAAGCCGGCAACTGGACCGATGGATTTGTCCGCGGTGTGGAAAGCCCTTGCCCAAAAAGTTCTTATCATTGCGCCTTTCCCCTCATGAAAAATGTCCCTCATGCAACGGACCAATTCTCTAAAAGCATTACCAGAGCCGGGTTGCACCACGGCATCGCCGCGCTGATTTATAATCAAAGGTTGATCTAACCAGCGTGAACACACCTGTGGAAGGAACTCATGGCAACTGATGTTGTAATGCCCCAGATGGGGGAATCGATCTTTGAAGGCACGATCACCAAGTGGCTGAAGAAACCGGGCGACAAAGTCCAGCGCGATGAGCCGCTGTTTGAAATTTCCACCGATAAAGTTGATGCGGAGATTCCCGCGCCCGCGGCCGGCGTACTGAAGGAGATCAAGGTCAAGGAAGGCGCCACGGTGCAGGTAAATACCGTGGTGGGCGTGATTGATGCTGAAGGCAGCGCCGCAGCGGCAGCTCCGCCACAGGCCGCCCAGCCTTCTCAAACAAAATCTGCTTCGGCCCAGTCTTCTTCGGCCAAAGCTGCTCCTCAGGCCGATGGCGCGCCCACTGCCCAGCAGCCTCCAGCTACAGAAAAATCAGCTCCGGTACAGGAAGAAAAGAGCTCCGCTCCGGCTGGCGCCAACGGCGGCGCAGGCATTGACGTTGTGATGCCGCAGATGGGCGAATCGATTTTTGAAGGCACCATTACCAAGTGGCTGAAGAAAGTTGGCGACAAGGTCCAGCGTGACGAGCCGCTGTTTGAAATCTCAACGGACAAAGTTGACGCGGAAATTCCCGCGCCTGCCGCCGGCGTGCTGCGCGAAATCAAAGTCAAGGAAGGCACGACCGTACAAGTGAACAGCGTGGTGGCCGTGATCGGCGGAGCAGGCGGTTCGGCACAAGCTGCTCCGGCAAAGCCGCAGGCAGTCCAGGCCCAGCCCCAGACTTCTCAACCACAGGCAGCGCAACCGCAGGCTTCGCAGTCGCAACCCGCGCCGCAGGTTCAGCAACCGCAGCAGGTTGTGAGCTTCCCGGTAGGTGATCGCGGGCAGGATGGCGAGCGTTTGCGCTCGTCACCGCTGGTGCGGCGCATGGCGCGTGAGAATAACGTTGATCTCAGCCAGGTTCCCGGCACTGGTTTGGGCGGACGGATCAGCAAGAACGACATCCAAAACTTTATCCAGCAGCATGCGGCAGGCGGAGGCAGGCCTCAGATGGTGAGCGCTCCGCCACCATCGCGCCCTGCGCAACAGCCCCAGGCACAGCAGCCGCAGCAACAAACTCAGACGCAGCCTGTTCCGGTACCACAAATTCAGACTGTGCCCGGTGAAGTTGTTCCCATGACGCCGATGCGCAAGAAGATTGCCGAGCGCATGGTGGAATCCAAGCGCACCAGCGCTCACGTGCATTCGGTTTTCAAGGTGGACATGACGCGCATTGCCCGGTTCCGCGAGAAGAACCGCAAGGCCTGGGAAGCGCGCAACGGCGTGAAGCTAACGTATCTGCCATTTATCGCCAAGGCGCTGCTACATGGAATCCGCGTGAAGCCGATCATCAACTCATCGGTGGTGGGCGATGGAATCCAGTATCACAAGAACGTGAATATCGGCATTGCCGTTGCTCTTGAGTGGGGGCTGATTGTGCCGGTGGTCAAGGGCGCGGAAAACCTTAGCTTTGTGGGCTTGCAACGCGCCATTGTCGATCTGGGCGAGCGCGCGCGCACCAAAAAACTTAAACCGGACGACGTGCAAAGCGGCACCATCACCATCACCAATCCGGGTATCTACGGTCCGCAGTTTGGATTGCCCATCATCCTGCAGCCGCAGGTGGCGATCCTGGGCATGGGCGGCATCTTCAAGGAGCCGGTGGTTGTGACCGATGAAGACGGCAACGACTCAATTGCCGTGCGCCACATTATCCGCCTCTCCGTGGGCTATGACCATCGCATTATCGATGGCGCGGACGCTGACCAGTTCATGGTGGCGGTGCGCGAGTACCTGGAAAATTTCAACGAGGACATTGGATAATCGGAGCGCGAGGAGAATTCGCATACATGCCTCCGTTCTAGTGCTGGAAAAGCGCAGCTTCTCAGGCGGGGAGAGTATCCAAGCTACAGTTTTCGGATATACAAAATGAGGAAGCTGGGCGAACTGGCGGAAAGTGTTGCCCTTGATGTTGTGAGATGGAGGACAGAGCAAGGGGCAACGACCAGCTTTACTTAGGATTACGTACGATCGTACCGATCAAAAACAATACAAGCATGGAAGCGCCGATCAACCTTGGCACCCAGGGCCCGCTCCTGGTGAGCCAAAAAGAAACAAACAACAAGAGAAGCAATAGAGCCACTTGAACATGTTTATTTTTGTTCCTGCTCTTAACAGTCGCACCGCTTGTTGTACTCAGAGCGTCGGGACCTCCGCTTGCACGCCTTAGCAAAAATATCCAAGTGAAAGTGGATATGATCATCACAACCGTACAGCCCATTGCAAAGCTTCGCGGGGCCAGAGAGTCTGTGAGGACAAAGAGGGTGAGCACTGCAAGCGCGATCATGGTAACAACGGAGATTACGATTAATCCGGTTTTCCTCTTTAGCGACATATTAACTACCGGTTCCCCAAGCATTGCCCTTTGTGGAGAAGCATTAAAGAAGGCGTTTCGCTGATCGGAAGCCACCGGAAGCTCAAGACCCCGGCGGCAAACAGGACCGCATTTTCGATTAGCAGGAATGCGGCAATCACGCCGAAGGGTTCCCGATCCACGTTCGCTTCACCGATCCGATATTAAGGTCGATAATAGCAAGCCAAACAAAGAGCAAACCTCCAGCCTTACCCGATATTCGCGCATGAAATCCGCGTTCTCGAATGGCGCGGGCCTCTGGCCTTTTGCGCTAGATAAGTTCAAGTTGTCTATTCTTCATGCAAATAACTATGAGAGTTTATAAAACATTAAAAATCGTTAGAATGTCTTAATTTAATATCGCTACATCCTTGCACTATGTTTTTTTGTAGGCTCGAACGCGTATTTTCTTGATTTTCATATTTTCGACACGTCAATACCCGCCATCCTTCTGATTTTGCTGGTTTTCCAGAATGGAAATGTAAATGCAAGTGAGATATGGCATGAAAACTTTTCTACTTAAATTCGTAACCGTGCTGGTCGTAATGACCGTTATGGGCCTTCCGATATTTCTAAAGGCCCAAGCAGTCAGCGGTGATCTCCTCGGCGTTGTAACCGACTCGAGTGGTGCAGTTGTCTCCAATGCCCAGGTGGTTGCAACCAACCTTGGTACTGGTGCTAAGGCCACCACCAAGACGAACGCGACCGGCGAGTATCGCTTCATTAATCTTCCCGTCGGTCATTATTCAGTTGAAGCCACAACAAATGGCATGGCCGGCGGCTATAAGGATGTCCAAGTCCAGCTGAACAAGCAGGCTACCGCCAACATTACAGCCCAAGTCACCTCCAACACTCAGGTAATTGAAGTGAATGCGGAGTCGTTGACGATTGACACTACTACCCCGAACATCCAGAACACATTTGATACCAGGCAGCTCCAGGACTTGCCGACCGCCACAGTTGGATTGGGCGTCCTTAACCTGTCATTGCTTGATGCCGGCGTAGCCACCAGCGGTGGAATCGGAGCCGGAACAGGGCCTTCGGTTTCAGGCCAGCGTCCACGGAATAATAACTTTACCGTTGAAGGCGTGGACAACAACAGTAAGTCAGTGACCGGCCCCCTTACCACCATTCCGAACGATGCGGTGCAGAATTTCACGGTTTTGCAGAACCAGTTCTCTCCTGAGTTCGGGCACTCTTCAGGCGGGCAGTTCAACCAGACCATCATCAGCGGCACCAACCAGTGGCATGGCCGTCTGTATGAGTACTTCCAGAACCGCAATCTGAACGCCATTGACGCCTCGAATGCGCGCACACAGACTGGACCGAATTTCATCAATCCCGGTTTTGACAATAACCGTTTCGGTGGCCAAGTCGGCGGACCCATCTGGAAAGACAAGGTTTTCTTTTTCACCAACCAGGAATACAATCCTGTCCACCAGACGTTGGGTAGCAGCTTCATTTGCGCGCCCACGGCTGCCGGATACGCCCAATTAGTAGCCCAAAATCCTGGCATCAGCCAGGCGAATCTCAGCGCATTGAAGGCGGCTGAGGGTACCGCCCCCGTCGCATCCAACGGTACCGGAAACTGCCCTGCCCAGACCGGCGGAAATCCGCAGTTGACGAACCCCCTCACGGCTGAATTAGGCGAAATTGACTTTACCCCAAGTGTTTTCAATAACACTTACACCACGGCCAACAGTCTTGACTTCAATCTGTCGCAGAATGACCAGTTGCGTCTTCGCTACATTTATCAGAAGAACGACTCCACTGATTCTGCCGCCAACATTCCTTCGTTCTTCACCACGGTCCCTGTCCGGAACCATGTAATCACTTTCAGTGAGTTCCACACCTTTACGCCAACACTCACCAACGAATTCCGTCTTGGCTTTAACCGCAATACCCAGACATTCACGGCGGGAAATTTTTCCTTCCCCGGACTGGCTTCGTATCCTAATTTGAGTTTTGATGATACGTTCAACCAAATTGGACCTGATCCTAATGCTCCACAGTTTGGTATCCAGAACGTTTACCAGGCCACGGACAACATTTCGTGGGTCAAGGGCAAGCACACTCTCAAGTTCGGCATTGAAGGCAGAAAATACATCTCTCCTCAGGGCTTTACGCAGCGCTCCCGTGGAGATTACGAGTATGCATCCACCGAAGAGTTCCTGCTGGATCAGTCGCCCTCTTCTTTTGGACAGCGCTCAACCGGCAACAACACGTATTATGGTGACCAATCGGCGATCTACGTGTACGGCAATGACGATTTCCGCATTACCAAGAACCTTACCCTCAACCTGGGGCTCCGTTATGAGTTCACCTCGGTACCGTTTAGCGAGCGTCTGCAGAGCTTGAATTCAGCAGCCAGCGTGCCCGGCCTGATGGACTTCGTGGCGCCGCAGCCGCAGTATAAGAACTTTGCTCCTCGTATTGGCTTTGCTTATTCGCCTGGTACGTCCGGCAACACTACCATTCGCGGCGGCTTTAGCATGGCTTACGATGTTTTGTATGACAATCTTGGACTTCTGGCAGTCCCACCACAGTTCGGCGGGACCTGCGATGTTCTCCAGAGCGTGAATGGCGCCGGCGGTTGCAACTGGTCACAGGGTGCTTTCCTCGCAAACGGAGGTCTTCCTGCCGGAACCGGTTCTGGCTTGAAGACGTTCGCATCCCTTGCTGATCAGCGCGCCTCCACGGCCAACTTCCTGCCTCCGGTGCAGAAGCTTCCCTACTCTGAAACCTGGACACTGGGAGTGGAGCACGTATTCAACAAGAAATACACCGCGGAAGTTCGATATGTAGGCACTAAGGGAATCCATTTGCCGGTGCAGCAGCAGCTGAACGTTCAGCCCAAAGTGACGTCATCGCTGTTTCTTCCCACGTTCCTCACAACTCCGGATCAGGCAACAATTGACGGGTTGGGTACGACTTTGGCTCAGATTCAGGGACAGCCTAGGATTATTCCCGCATTCACAGCAGCGGGGTTCCCCAACGGCATTACCTCCTTCCAGCCCCTCGGACAGTCCATTTACCATGGGCTGCAGACCCAGTTAACGCGCAGTTACAGCAATGGTCTGCAATTGCTGGCTGCCTACACCTGGAGCCATCTAATCGACAACTCCACGGCTGACGTGTTCTCGACCCTGCTTACGCCACGGCGTCCGCAGAACTCGCAGAACTTCGCGGCTGATATGTCCACCTCCGCCCTTGATCGCCGTCAGAGATTGAGCCTGGAAGCCATTTACGATGTGCCTTTCTTCAAGGGCTCTTCGAATTGGATGGCGAAGAACCTGCTTGGTAACTGGAAGCTTGTGCCATCGTGGCAGCTCCAGTCTCCTGAGTTCTACACCCCGCAGAGCGGAGTGGATTCCAACCTGAATGGCGACTCCGCGCCGGACCGCACCATCATCAATCCGAATGGTGTGCCGGGCACGGGAACTACCGTTACGCCCCTCAAAAACGGAGCAGGTGACACGGTAGGTTACGTTGCCAAGAATCCCAATGCCCAGTACATTCAGGCTGGCTCTGGCGCACTGGCAACCGCGGGACGCAACACACTGGCTACCCCACGCACGAACAACTGGGACATGGCAGTGGTAAAACGCTTTAACACCAGTGAAAGAACAAACATTGAGTTCACTGCTCAGGCGTTCAACATCTTCAACCACTCCCAGTTCATTCCCGGAAGCGTCAACACCGTGAATTCAATTGGATACACAGCGATCACTGCTTTTGTGCGGGTTAATGGCGCGCATTTCAATGATCCGACCGCTACCTTCGCCAACAATGCGCGCGTAATGCAGCTGGTTGCGAAATTTAACTTCTAACCCATCACCCTTTAAACCAGGGAGCCGAGCTATTCGGCTCCCTTTTTTATTGACTTGAGCGCTCCATCCAGCGCTGCTGGACAAGCTGCAGCTCGCATTCAAATACAAAAACAAACGTGTTCTGCATTTGCTACAACGTTGTTCCCGCTGGCGCATCTTATCTCTCACTTAAGTTGTTTATGGGGGAAAGACCTATGCGCCATCGCACCATCGCTTTGTTTCTACTCTTCAGCTTTTTGCTTGCCACTGCCGCCTGGGGCAGGGAAGACCGGCTCACCAATACCGGAGTTGCTCCCGCCGCAGAGGGCAAAATCATTACCGACACGGATCGCAGCGGCAACACCGGGATTGAGATCCATGTGAAGCACTTGGCAACACCTCAGTCGCTTACGCCGCCCAGGCAGGGATATCTGGTCTGGATACAGCCGCGCGGCAAGGATCCTGAGTTGCTGGGAGCTATACGCGTGAATGCAGACCTGGAAGGCAGCTTGAAAACAGCCACCACGTACAAGGATTTTGAAGTCCTCATCACCGCGGAAGACAACATGAAGCCCGACACGCCATCGAGCATCGTCGTATTGAAGGGCATGGTCGAGAGGAAGTAAGCGCAGCCAGGCTGAGTCCATCGGCAAGCGGGCAATGCCTGCTCTTGGGTGACTGGTCTTCAGGAACCTGGGCCACGAAAGATTGCGACCACCCTGCGCGCGGCAATCTGATACCATTGCCGCCGATGATCGCCAAAGAGCAGGCAGCTATCCCTGCCGGACAGGCAGTTGCGTCAAAGACATCGACTACTTGGTGGCCGCTGGCGGTGCTGGTGGCCATCAACGTCCTTAATTTTTACGACCGCCAGGTTGCCGGCGCGGTAGTGGAGCCGGTGCGCAAGGAATTCCATCTTACTGATACCGAGATTGGTTTACTCAATACCTTATCTCTGATTTTGTACGGCCTGGTGGGATTGCCTCTGGGACTTTTGGCCGACCGAGTCAGCCGCAAAAAACTTCTTGCCGCGGGCATTGTCGTTTGGACGCTATTCACTGCCTGTGCGCGATGGGTGAATAGCTATTCCTTCCTGATGATTACTCGATTGGGCGTTGGTGTGGGTGAAGCAACTGCGGCTCCCACAGCTACAAGCTGGATTGGCGATCTTTTTCCGGCAGAGCGCCGGGCAAAACCTTTGGCCCTTTTTATGCTCGGGGTGCCCGTTGGCGGAGCGCTCAGTTTCTTTTTTACCGGGCCTATCGCGTTAAAATTTGGATGGCGTGCAGCTATGGTGGTGGCTGCAGCTCCGGTGCTCCTTCTGGTCCCACTGCTGCTCATGTTGCATGAGCCCGCGCGTGGCGCCGCTGAAAAACACGCTCCGCCGGTGGATGCCGGTTCTATCTGGGCCGTGCTTCGAGTTCCAACGTTCTGGTGGATTACGCTTTCCGGAGCGTTAGTAAACTTCATTCTGTATTCAATAGGAGTGTTTTTCCCGGCATTCTTTGCCCGCATTCACCACATGAATGTGGCGCGCGCCGGAGTGATGACGGGAATTGTCTATGCGATCGGCGGGATTATGGGCGGGTCCGTTGCCGGCGTCTGGGGTGACCGTATTGTAAAACGCACTCGCAGCGGGCGCATGAAAATTGCCGCAGTTGCCGCTCTGCTGGCCGTCCCGCTTTCCTATTTTGGTATTCATCAGGGCTCTGGATCCATTGCCCTGGCACTGCCTTTGCTGACTGTTGCTTACGGCCTGCTCAATATGTATTACGGACTGGTGTATGCGTCGATTCAAGATATTGTCGCGCCGGCGCTGCGCGGCACCAGCATGTCAATCTATTTTCTGGTGATGTATCTGGGTGGCGCATCGTGGGGAACTTTGATCATCGGCAAGATGAGCGACGTTTTTGCGCTGCACGCGGCGCGCCTCGCCGGACTCTACAAAATTACCGAACAGTTCA
>JBAVUZ010000540.1:0-10183 GCA_049697035.1 Candidatus Angelobacter sp.
GCAGCTTGATGCTGAGAACGCCTTTCAGCAAATCAGCGCCCGCTGCCAGTGGGCCGGCAGAAAACACCAGTGCCGTCCCCACCCAGATGGCCACTTGCGAAAGCCCTACCGCTCCAACACCCAGAATCTTTCCCGCCATCATTTGCTTGGCGCTGGCAATGGAGAGCATCACTTCCATGATCCGCGAAGTTTTTTCTTCCAGGATGGAGCGCATTACGTTCACGCCATACAGCAGCACGGTCATATAAAGCACCATCACCATACCGAGCGTGGCAAAGAACATCACCTGCGGATTGGGAGCATCTTTTCCCATGGGACTCTGCGGTTGAACGTCTACGGGCTGGAGGGCTGAATCGATTTCGTCTTCCTTAAGTCCTTTGCTTTTGAGCGCGCTACGGCGCAGCGCATCGCTCACGCTTCGGCCCAGCAGGCCATTTTCAATGAAGCTGGAGACATCGCGAGTCACAAAGTCGAGCTTCCGCGCCTTGATGGCATCCGGCGTGGCCCAAAGAAAACCGTCCAGCGTCTTGTCTTTCACTTTCTGCGTGAGCGCGGTCCGTTGAGTGTCCGTCGTGTCAGTGCTCACTTCAACCGTGAAATGCGCTTGCGGCAGGCCTTGCTTTGTCTTTATTTTTATCTCCGGTTCACCGCCGGATTTCTCCTGGTCCTGCTGCTGCTCAATGCGGCTGCGGATCATCTCCGCCGTATCGCGATCGCCGGCCACCACCACCATATGTTTAGTTTCATTGGTTCCCCGATTGGCCAGCAGCGTGGGCACCACCGTAACGCCGAACATCAGCATGGGGATAAAGAGCGTCATGATCACGAACGAACGCGAGCGCACCCGCTCCAGGTATTCACGCTTGGCGATGATAAAAACGTTATGCATTGGTTTTGCCCACCGTATTGATGAAAATTTCTTCCAGAGACGGCTCCATCAGCTCAAACTTATTTACCCTTGATCGCGACGCCACCATTTGCAGAAGCTGTTGCGCGTCGGCGCCCGGCGCCAGCCGCACTTCAACGTAATTGCCGTAATTGTTGTAGTCGCCCACCAGTGGGTTCTTTTCCAGGAAATCCCCGTTGCCTTCATATTCAATTTGCACGTTGCACTTGCCGTATCTGGACTTGATGGTCTTGAGGTCCCCCTGAAGCACGGCATTCCCTTTGTTGATAAGGCAGATGCTGTCACACAGCTTCTCGACCTGGTCCATGCGATGGGTTGAAAACAGGATCGTCTTGCCCTGCTTCTTCAGATCCAGCATCACGTCTTTCAGTAACGCGGCATTGACCGGATCAAGCCCGAAAAACGGCTCGTCCATGATGATGAAATCAGGATCATGCAGCAACGCAGCAATGAACTGGATCTTTTGCTGCATGCCCTTGGAAAGCTCTTCCACTTTCTTCTGCAACCACGCATCAATTTCCAGCCGCTTGCACCAGAGTGTGGCTTGCTGCCGCGCATTGGCGGCGGTCATGCCGTGCAATTCACCCAGAAAGATCAGTTGCTCAATGATCTTCATCTTTTTGTAGAGACCGCGTTCTTCCGGCAGATAGCCGACTTTGTTCAGGCTCTTGCGCTCAAAAGGCCTGCCAAAAAGATTGATCTGGCCGGAATCGGGAGCGGTGATGCCGATCATCATCCGGATCGTACTGGTCTTGCCGGCGCCATTGGGTCCCAGCAAGCCGAAGACCCCTCCCTGCGGAATGCTGAAGGAAAGATTATTGACGGCCACAAACTGGTCATACGATTTACGCACATTACTGAGTTCAATGGTTTGCATAAAAGCGGAGTCCTGCCTCGGATGTTATACGCTGGGAGTGTTCCAAAGTTACACGATTTCCAAATATTGATCGATCCAGCCGCGGACCTTAAGCCGGCGTTCGTCGGTGGGATCAAAGCGCATGCCATACACTTTGTCGCTCTCGCGGTACCAGCATACAAACGCCCGGACATATTGCTTCTCTATTCCCGGCAGTGTGAGGGTGAGCCGAATAGGGTCAGATTTGGGCAGTGGCGCAAGGCAGCGTATGGAAATGCCCCCGGAACTGACTTCCACGGTTGTTCCAACAATGGCGCGGCCATTGACGTCAAATTCCACCTGCGAAGAAACCGGAATACGCACATAGCGCCGCAGTTCGTGGATCACCAGCAGATGCGTGGCGCGAACCACTTTCAGCACGCTCTGGCGGTCCAGCGGCTCATCCAGGACGGCATTGATTCCATAGCTCGAATAACGAAGCGCTTCCTGCGTGTTTCGCGCGATCCCGTAGACCACAAGGCGACGGTTGGAAGGCGAGTTGCGCGCCGCCTTGAGAATCTTGTCAGCCTCCGGGTCATACAGGCGCAGAACGCAGGCCTCAAATTTCTGGCGATTCAAGAGTAGGATCGGGTCGCCTTCAGCCGGGACCACCGTGATACCGAATTGCCGGAAGCAATCGTTGAGAAAGGTGTTACAAGCGGGATCAATATGGATGCTGGCGATCCTGGCAGTAATCTTGCCCGAAATGGCCGCGACTGTGGTGCTGCTCATATCTCCCTGATTCTGTTTATCTGGAGGCGGAATATTCTTTCTTTGTGTCGGCCGAGGCCACCTTATTGCGCCCTAATTGCTTGGCTTGATACAGCGCGGCATCAGCTGCGGCCACTACCTCATCTCGCGTCACGCCATGTGCGGGATAGTCCGCCACCCCGCAGCTGATGGTAACAGGCCGGGGCACGCCGGGAAAAAAATGGGTTTCCACCTGGCGACGCAGCTTTTCCGCGACGCGCACAGCGCTCTCGCCCGTCGTTTCAGGCACAACAATCGCAAACTCGTCACCGCCATAACGGCAAACCATATCCATCTTGCGCAGCTGCTGCTTCAGGATGGTGGAAACCGAGCGCAGCATTTCGTCGCCCAGCAGGTGCCCAAATTCGTCGTTCATCTTCTTAAAGTGGTCGATATCCACCATGATCACGGACATGCGGCCCTGGAAGCGGCCGGCGCGCTCCAACTCTTCCACAATGCGCATCTCAAAGAATCGCCGGTTGTGGATTCCCGTAAGTCCATCCACATAGGCAAGCTGCTTCATGCGGTCAAAGTTGTGCGCGTTCTGGATGGCGGCCGCGCAGATGTCTGCCACTGATTCCAGAGGCTGTACGTCATCCTGATCGAACGCATTTTTCTGGGCGCTATCCAGCGCCAGGACGCCTAGTTTTTCACCAAAGATGACCAGCGGCACGCACATTTCTGATTGCGTTTCCGCAAAACCGGCTATGTAACCTTCCACGCTTCTGACGTCATTTTCAATCACGCTTCTTCCCGTCGCCAGCGATCGGGCTGCCAGGCCGGCGCCAGGTGAAAGAATCTCTCCCATGGAAAGGTTCGCTGTAAGCCGGCCTTCATGTGCGCGCACTCGCAGGCTGTCACCCTCAGCCAGCAGCACGGCAGCATGGTCAATGCCAAACAAATCCATCAGCAGGCGGCAAACCACGGTGAGCAGTTCATCCAGATCGAGCACGCGCGTGGTCTTTTTAGCTACAGCATTAATGGCCTCAAGCTGCTTGGTCCGGCGGCGCTCCGCGGAATACAGCCTCGCATTTTCCAGGGCCATGGACGCCTGCGTGGAAAACAGCGTGAGTAGATCAATTTTTTCCAGGTCAAAGTAGTCAAGCTGGTCGCTTTGAAAATCCAGCACGCCAACCACCTCGTCGCGGACCATCAGCGGTATCGCCACTTCAGACCTGGTTTCATCCACCCGGCGCAGGTAACGCGGATCTTTGCTGACATCGGGCGCGTACACCGGACGTTTGATCTCCGCCGCGGCCCAGGTCAAGCCCTTGCCCTTGGGGATCCGGTAGCCTACGTCGAGATTGCTGCGGCCAAGATGAGCACGGACCTGAAGCTCCTGCCCGGATTTATCCATCAGCAGCACGGCCCCATTCTGCAACTGGAAAAAGTCTCGAATGATGGTGAGAATACGATTCAACACCTCATCCAGATCAAACGTAGACAGGATTGCCTGACTGGCGTCATACAAAATAGCTATCTTTTGCATCGACTCGAGCAAGACGAATCCTTCTCCAATGAATAAATTTGGACTACGCAGCTCCCGGCGGGATGACTTTACCGTCTGCCGGAGGGGGATATGAGCTCGTTCAGCCTGGTATTCAGGGTTAAGTAATTTTATAGCGAAAACCGACCGAATGAAAGGTGATTTTAGTCACCCAGTGTAAGTCTTTGGTCACCAGGGACAATGCGCGATTTTAAGGCTCAAAATGAAATTTATCCAACCAGGACGGGTGGAGAATTTAGTGAAATTTACTTGCAAATCTTTCAATATCAATAACTATCTTTGCAGGTTTGAGAAAATTGGGGCTTCATTGCGTGAACTCGCCCAGATGGATGATATCGCTTTAGCCAATTGGAGCTAGCGTTTTAGCAGATCAATTGGCTCACGCACGTCCGTCACGCGGAAATATTTTGCCAGCGACGGATGTTTTTTTGCCACCTCTTCATACATTGCGTAAGCCACGTTCCGGTAGGAAAAGTGTCCCGCCGCGCCGCTACGCAACTCGGAAATGTACAGCGCTTCGGCAAAATCCATCTTGAACAGCGTCCGCTTGCGGAACGCCATGGGCAACAGATAAATACCGGCGTGTGTTGCGCTCACGCTGACCTTGTCGCTGGCCTGGATCGCTTTCTGGATGGCGATCTTGTAGCGCGCGCCGAGCCCCGCTTCCTGAATGTCCGGCGGCATGTCATAGCCGTGATGGCGCGTGAAGCCCTGCTCGATTTGCGTGCAGCGGCGATGGCGATGCATGTCGCGGAAGCCGCCGATGTCCATGAGGATGTCAAATTTAAATTGCTGCCCGGCATGGAAGCTCCGCAAAAGCTCATCGTACCGTCCGCGATGGCGCATGCCCAGATCGATGATCTCGCTGCGCTGCTTGGCCGTAAGCGCCTGCACCCGCTCTGTAACCTGCCGGTAAGAGTGATGACACGCCGAATACAGCAGCGTCGCAGCTATCTCCACTTCCAGCGCACCGTCCTCTACCAAATCAACCAGTGGAGCCGATTCAAGCGGTACGCCTTCCATCAGTTCGCTCGCGGCGTGCTCCAACTCACTCCGCGTCTGGCTTTCATACTCGCTGGCATTGGCATACTTCACCAAAGTGGGCGCTACGCGCGTTGACCGCAGAAGCTGTTGCTCGGCTTTCTCACCCAACTCAGGATTCGCCGCCTTGATCTCCTCCACCAGTGCCCGCATGGATTCAGCCTGGACGTTGTAAGAAGGTTCCCGGGCCGCATCTTTCAGCAGCGCGCCCAGATGGTGGACCTCGGCATAGGGGCTCGACAGCAGACGCGCGATCTGTGTTTCAAGCGTGCGGGCATTGACTATCTGGCCCAGCGATGTGTTCGTCGCCAACGGCAACAGGTAGCGTGAATTGTCGAAGGCCCGCGCGCGCAGCGTGCGCGTGTATTGGTCTTCCGCCATGTCTTGAGGACGCGGGATCTTGCCCGTGTAATACCGCAGCATCTCCTGTGTGAATGCTTCATACTCGGCGAAGAGAAAATCAATTGTCGCGCAGTACTCGGCTCTTGCGGCCGCGTCTGCGCCGAAGTCGGGAATAAAGTAGCCGCTCTTCTTGAAGTTCTGGTAACGCGTGGAGCGCTCCTGCCCGTCCCAGCGTTGCTCGTCGACGAGCACGATCGCCGCCAGAATCGATAGCTTCTCAATGGCAAATGCCAGGTGCGCCAGATCGGCAATCGACCGATGCCCGTACTGGAAATAAAACGTATTGAGAAACTGCTCGGCCTTCTGCTCGCTGATCTCCTTGAGCGACTCCTTCATCGAAAGGGCCGACCGCGAATACTTGGCCATGGCATAGGCCTGCACTTCCGGCTCCACGCCGTGCACGGCAAATACGTTGACCTGCGGGCCGGAACTGGCCCCGTTCTTTTCTGTCGGTGCAGCCGGCTTGGTGGTAAGGGAGTCTGGCATGGGAGTCAACTCGATTTTATTCCATTCCGGGGATCGCTGATTTCCAATCTGCATGGGGTGATAGCGAGATCCTCTACAACTGGCCCTTCACCCGATAATTCAGTTCCACTACCCCGTCCGGAAACGCCTTGCTGGAGAGTAACTTCAGAGGAATGGAGCGGTGGCGGGGCTGGATTAGCGGAATCCCTTCACCAATCAGGATCGGGATAACGTGGATCTTGAACCCGTCAATTTCGCCTTCGTCCAGAAATGAGGCGATGAGCCCTCCGCCACCCATCATCCATATATCTTTGCCCGGCTGCGCACGCAGCCGTTGCGCGAACTTCTTGACCGCCTCGCTCGTCCACTCAAATCCCGGCAGCAATGACTTCCGAGGACGGCGGGAAAAAAGATAGTGCTTGGTCCCCTGCCCGAAGTCCGCGCTCTTCATGCCCATCTCGATTCCCTTGTCATATGTTTTGCGGCCCCACAGAATCGTGTCGATGGTCTTGAAGAATTCACCCATTCCATAATCCCCTTTTGCTCCCGGGCGGTCCAGCCAGGCCACGTCACCGTCAGGCCGTGCGATGAATCCGTCGGTGCTGATCGCAACTGACACGACAATCTTCCTGCGCTTCTTCATGGTTCTTCACCTCCCCCGGACGCCGCCTAATATACATCTGATGGGAGCATTCGGGCTGGGCCAAAAGTTGGCCTGAAGAAATAGTGCATTCCAGCCCGCTTATCCACAGTCGATCACTTTCTCGCGACGGCGCAAGGTGATAAAATCTTTAAAATCCACTCCTCGGAGTTCCGATGCAGGCTATCCTTGCGCTGGAAGATGGACGAATCTTCAGCGGCATAGGTCACGGCGCGAAAGGCGAATGCTACGGGGAAGTTGTTTTCAATACTTCCATCACCGGTTACCAGGAAATCTTTACCGATCCTTCTTATGCAGGACAGATTGTTGTCCTGACCAATCCGCAGATCGGGAATTACGGCACCAACCCAGACGACAATGAGGCTACGCATCCTTACATTGAAGGCCTGGTCGTGCGCGAGTTTTCTCCCATTAGCTCTAACTGGCGTTCACAGCAGGTGACCGATGAGTACCTGGAAAAATTCAAGATCCCGGTGATCGCCGATATTGACACGCGCGCCGTCGTTCGCCACTTGCGAACGAATGGCGTGATGCGCGGTGTGGTTTCTTCCATTGAAACCGACGCGGAAAAACTCATCGCCAAGGCTCGCGCGCTGCCCAAGATGGATGGCACCGATCTGGCTAAAGTCGTGACGACGAAGCAGCGCTACCAGTGGGAAACCGGCACTCGCTCGCATGAACCTACGGAAGTTGTCGGCGTAAAAGACCTGCCGCCGAGCAAGCACGTGGTGGCGTACGACTTCGGCATCAAGCAGAACATTCTCCGCATGCTTGTCGATCAGGGTTGCCGCGTAACGGTAGTCCCGGCGATGACCAGCGCGGAAGACGTGATGTCACTCAACCCTGACGGCGTGTTTCTCTCCAACGGCCCTGGCGATCCCGAACCCTGCACTTACGCCGCAGAGAATATCCGCCGGCTGATGGGCAAGACGCCGATCTTCGGCATCTGCCTGGGACACCAACTGGTCGGCCTGGCGCTGGGCGGCAAGACTTACAAACTCAAGTTTGGCCACCACGGCGGCAACCATCCGGTTAAGCAGTTGGAGACCGGCAAGATTGAGATCACGGCGCACAACCACAACTTTGCCGTCGATCCGGATTCACTGAAAGATTCAGAAGTCCTGAAGACCCACATTGACTTGAATGACAATACTCTTGAGGGTTTGCGCCACCGTACGCTGCCGCTCTTCACGGTGCAGTATCACCCGGAAGCCTCGCCCGGCCCGCACGACTCGCACTATCTGTTCAAGGATTTCATGGGGCTGATGGAGGAGTGGAAGAAATGAGGAAAGTTGAAAAAGTCCTCTATATTTCTCCGCTGTCGGTCAGTGCAGAAACTGCCAAAAAGCTCATCACTGAGTTTCACTCCTTAGCGCAAGAAAAAACGAGAGCGGAGACACAGCAGAGGCTTCGGAACGCCTATAGAAATAGCCCTGATTTTGCCCATCAGTTTGATCCCAAAGCCCACAACGAAGAAGAGTTTGTAACAAGAAACCTGGAACGCGAAGAAGTCAAAACTGCTACAAATTTGCCTTCTTTCGAACGTTATATTTTTCTTTCTAAAGAATCAAATGTCATCTTCGAAGATGCTGATTTCGAGATTCCAGATCTCCCTAAGGATCTCCGCGCGCTCTCTCTGAGAACTGATACACAAGACGGAGGGTTTATTGCTCTCTCGGCCAAGACACACTTCACCGATTTCAATGATGTACGGAATAAGTCCAACAATCAGCTAATTATTCAAGGCGGTGACATAAATTGGGTCAATGGCACCTACGAACGAATGCGTTTGCTGCTGAATTCAGAACAAAGAGGGACCCGCACTTTCGTTTACGGAAACTCTTTGGTGTTGTTTTGGACTTCTGTCGTGTTGTTTCTGTTTGTTGAATATTGGACTGCCAAATTTCTTTATCCGTCATTCGATCTTCGACAGCCATTGTCGGGTACGGGCGCACTCGTGATGTTCGGCGTGCTATTCGGCAGCGTTGTGGTGATCGCCAACGTAGTCATCGGACTTTACGCCTACTGTTTCCCCTACTTTGAGATCGAAGGAAATCTATCACGCCCAAGGCTCGCTTCGAGGGCGGTGGTGGCGACAATTATTTCTGCGTTGTATGTAGGGACAATCGTGAACTTGGTCAGAATTTTGGTGAAAGCAATTTTCCTGAAGAATTGAGCTTGGAGAAGCATGCCCCGTAGAAATGACATCGCGAAAATCCTGATCATTGGCTCCGGGCCAATCGTCATTGGCCAGTCGGCGGAGTTCGATTACTCCGGCACGCAGGCCTGCAAGGCGCTCAAGGCTGAAGGCTATGAGGTGGTGCTGGCCAACTCCAACCCGGCCACCATCATGACGGACCCGGAGATGGCGGACCGCACCTACATTGAGCCGCTGACGAAAACCTATCTGGAAGAAATCATCCGCCAGGAATCAGAAATGCTCCGCGGACAGCCCGGCAAGTTCGCGCTGCTGCCCACGGTCGGCGGACAGACCGCGCTCAATCTCGCCGTTGAGCTGGCCGATTCCGGCGTCCTCGAGAAATACAACGTTGAGCTGATCGGTGCGCAGCTCAGGGCCATTAAGATGGCCGAAGACCGCCTGCTGTTTAAAGATGCTGTAGCACGCGTGGGGCTTGAAGTCCCCAAATCCGTGGTAGTTGGTAACCTGAAGGATGGTCTTGATGCGTCCCTCAAGATCGGTTTTCCGCTCATCATCCGGCCGTCATTCACGCTGGGCGGCAGCGGTGGCGGCATCGCTTACAATCCCGAAGAGCTGCTGGACATCCTGGCCCGCGGACTGAACCTATCGCCGATGCATGAAGTTCTCATCGAAGAATCGGTTCTGGGATGGAAAGAGTACGAGCTTGAGGTGATGCGCGACCTGGCGGACAACGTAATCATTGTCTGCTCCATTGAAAACTTCGATCCCATGGGCGTGCACACCGGCGATTCCATCACGGTGGCCCCGGCGCAGACGCTGACTGACCGCGAATACCAGCACATGCGCGATGCCTCGATCAAAGTCATCCGCGAAATTGGCGTAGAAACCGGCGGCTCGAACATTCAATACGCCGTAAATCCTGCGAACGGGCGCATGGTGGTGATTGAGATGAACCCGCGCGTCTCGCGTTCGTCGGCGCTGGCGTCAAAGGCCACCGGCTTCCCTATCGCTAAGATTGCCGCCAAACTGGCTGTCGGTTACACGCTGGATGAAATTCCCAATGACATCACCAAGATGACGCCGGCTTGCTTTGAGCCGACCATCGACTACGTTGTCGCAAAGATCCCCAAGTGGCAATTTGAAAAATTCCCCGGCGCCGATGAAGGTCTGGGCCCGCAGATGAAGTCCGTGGGCGAAGCCATGGCCATTGGACGGACATTCAAAGAAGCGCTGATGAAGGGCATACGGTCACTTGAAACGGGCAAAAAAGTTGGGGCGGAGAAAATTGAGCCGCGCATTCTTACGCAGCGCCTGGTTACACCGCATCCCGAGCGGTTGACGTACATTCGCTACGCGCTGCATCAGGGCATGACGGTAAAAGAGCTGCACAAGAT
>JBAVUZ010000541.1:0-1652 GCA_049697035.1 Candidatus Angelobacter sp.
CTTGGCTTCCGGCGTGGAAAACAGGCCTCAAACCGAACGCACCACGTCGAGCGCGGTGACCGGCGCGATGGTGTAGTCGCTGACGCCGCGGCGCACCAGCTCGCGATAGGGCGCGACATCGTTGTCACTGCCGATCACGACGACGCGGCTTCCGGCGTCGCAAACGGTCGAGAGCTCATCGAGGCCGGCAAGGATATCGCTGCCGCCCTCGGTTTCCAGGATGATCACGTTCGGAGTAGGCTGGGTGTGATAGGTTTCGATGGCGGCCGCGATGCCGCCCAACTTAGTGGTGAGATTGGCCTTGCCGAGGCGGCGGTCTTCGGCCGCCGCCCGGACGGCGGCCGCGGTCTCCTCGGTCGCGCAAAATGCCTGCACCGACACACGCGGCGCCGGCGCGATGTAATCGTCTGCATGCGGCTGTGGGGTGTCCGGCTGCCCTTCGTGATCTTGTCGCGCGTAGCTGATCATTTGCCTGTTTCGCTGAGTTTAGCCCTGTCGGCTTCGGGATAAGTGGTCGCGGTCGTGTTGCCCTTGCGATATTTTTCGAAACCCTCCGTGCGCCGGATGGTGTAGGCGGGGGTTTCAGGCCGCGGCTGCACGAGGTCCGCCGGATTGTCGATCATCGCCGCCATGTTGCGCTGGTAGGCACAACCGAAATTGTAGTAATGCCGGTTTTCGGAATAGCCGTTGTCCAGGATCGAGGGACCGATATCCTGCGGCCACAGACCGCAGGGACCGGCAACCGCCGCAATCCTGGGATAGCTCAGCCGGATCGTCGCGAGCGTCCGGGCGTCGTCCGGATGGTAGTGGTGCAAGGTAATTCCGCGCGGAGGCACGCCGGCTGCCGCAAGCAGCGCCTTGATTTCCCGGAATGACGACGCCGCCGCCTGCGCGTTCGGGGTGTCGACCGGCACGTCGACGACGATCGCGCCGGTTCCCTCGCGAACCCAGACCTGCGCCAATCCCAAGACGTCGGCGCGTTGTGAATCGGACAGGCCGCCGCGTGCATGACCGACGAAAATAACAACCGAGCGGTTGGCTTCCTCGATCGCGATCGGATGACGCAGGCGGTAATCGTCGGGAACGCTCGCCGTCACGACCTCTGCGCCGGTATAGGTGCAGGCGCCCAACGCGGTTGAAAGGCCAAACAGCGCGCCGAGCAGGCGCGGGATTCGAAGCCGATCGGCGGGTGTTCTGTTTGTCATCTTAACGTCCTCACGCATTGGCCGGGCAGCTCCGTTTCAGTCAATGATGAAGCCAAAGTTGCCCGGGTAGCTCGCAACGGCTTCCACGTGACCGGGAAGACCGTAGATCCGGTTGATTTGGGCCAGCAGTGTCGACTGGGAATCCGACGCGGGCGCAAAGCCGTCGTCGGGACGTGACAATTCTTTCTGGGCAACCGCGCGAACGATATAGGGCGTGACGATGACCATCAGCTCGGTCTGGTTATTGACGAAGTCCTGACTGCGGAAGAGCGCTCCAAAAATCGGCAAGGAGTCCAGACCGGGCATGCCGTTGATGGCCTGCTTGGTTTGCTCCTGGATCAGGCCCGCCATCGCGATCGAGCCGCCGGACGGGACTTCCAGCGTGGTCTCCGCGCGACGGGTCTTGATCGAGGGAATCGTCGTTCCACCGGCACCGCCGGTCAAAGC
>JBAVUZ010000542.1:0-6254 GCA_049697035.1 Candidatus Angelobacter sp.
AATAATTTTGCTTCGGCATTTTCCAGCCCGCTGTGTTCCTTGCCCGCCATGGGATGGCCGCCGATAAAATGCTGCGCCGCTTTGTCTCCAAACACGGAGCGCGCCCGCTCAAGGATCTCTTTCTTGGTGCTGCCAACATCCGTGATTAACGCATCCGGCGGCGCAACGGGACCAATACGCTCAATCAGGTCGATGATTCCGCCCACGGGCGTAGCCAGCACAATCAGGTCGCTTCCGGCCACGGCTTCCACTGGATCTTCCGTTCCTGTATCAATGGCGCGCATGCTGCGAGCGCGGTCCACAACGGCCCGGCGATCGCAACCAACAATCTTGCCGCCAAATCCCGCGGCCTTTAAGGCCAGCGCGAAAGAGCCGCCGATCAGTCCGGTACCGATAATGGTGATCTGCTTAAACACTTATTGCTTCCTGAGACAGAAATTCCCCTTCCAGGGCCGGAAGCTCCATCTCAGAAGCATCGACCCTATGGCAGAAACTATTCAGTTGATTTTAAACAAGCCTTCGTCCAACGGCAGGAGCAATTACTCGCAACTCGCCCACCAGCTTGGCAAACTGCTCAGGATACAGGGACTGAGCGCCATCGGAAAGGGCTTTGTCAGGGCAGTTGTGGACTTCAATGAGCAGGCCATCGGCGCCAGCCGCGATCGCGGCACGCCCCATGGGAGAAACTTTATCGCGACGGCCAGTGCCGTGCGATGGATCAGCGAGGATGGGAAGATGCGAAAGCTTTTTGACGATTGGGATCGCGGAAATATCCATCGTATTGCGTGTGTAGGTCTCAAAAGTCCGGATGCCGCGCTCACATACGATGACGTCATAGTTGCCGCCGGCCATCAGGTACTCGGCAGAGAGCAGAAGCTCTTCAATGGTCGCGGCGATTCCACGCTTCAACAGCACCGGCTTGCGGACCTTTCCCAGTTCGCGCAGCAAGTTGAAATTCTGCATGTTGCGCGCACCAACCTGAAGCAGGTCAACATAGGGCAGCATCACGGGGATCTGTGAAATTTCCATGACCTCGCTCACCACCAGCATGCCAAACTGGTCTGCCGCTTCGCGCATCAGCTTCAGCCCGTCTTCACCCATGCCCTGAAAGCTATAGGGCGAACTGCGAGGTTTGAACGCGCCGCCGCGCAGGAACTTGGCTCCGGAGCGCGCCACGGACTCCGCGACGGCAAAAATCTGGTCGCGCGATTCCACCGAGCAAGGCCCCGCCATCAGCACTACTTCATCGGCGCCTATGCTCACGCCGCGCTTGAACTTCACCACTGTTCCTTCGGGACGAAAACTACGGGCCACCAGCTTGTAAGGAGAACTGATGCGGTGGGCTTCGCCCACACCGGGCAGTACCTCGATGTCGCGAATATCGAACTCATGGCGAGCCCCTACAGCGCCCAGCACGGTTTGCCGTTCTCCGGTGGAGCGGTGGACTTCAAATCCCATGTCGATCAGGCGCTCGATCACGTGCTGGATCTGTTCTTCGCTGGCTTTTTCCTGCATTGCAACGATCATTGTTCTTTGTCGCTCCGCTCCAAACCGCTCAAGACTTCAACGTACGCCATCATTCTCCGCGCCTGATGCAGGCCGCTCGCCGCGCAAGCCGGGCTCGCTCCCGAACGCTGTGTTTTCAATGGAACCCTTCAGTCGTTCACTTCCATATCAAATTCTGTTCGACCGTCGCCCGCAGTCACTTTCGGCGCGATTTCATTCTTCTGGATATTTCGCATCACGTCGATAATTCTTTCGTACACCTGCCGCAGTTCGCTGTGCGGCAGAGGTCCGTGGTTGGCGCGCTGCACGTTCTCAAAAATCTTTTTTTCGCGCTCGGGTTCGTAGATCGGCATACTGGTATTGCGTTTCAGCTTGCCGATTTCATGCGCTGCCTGCGCGCGCTCATTCAGTAATTCCACCAGTCGGCGGTCAAGCTCGTCGATTTTTATGCGCCAGTCGGCGATATCCATAACTCTTGGCGTCCCTGACATACAGCCACTAAAGGCCGCATAAACTTAACTAAGTTAATACCCTAATAGAATAACTTAATTATATTAACTTTGTGAAGAGGCCGCGCTCTTGCCGCCTGCCTTCAATCCGCGCACAAAACTCTCAACTGCCTGTGCTTCTCTGCCCGGATTTTGTTCGATAAGCTGAACAATCGCGCTGCCAACCGCAACGCCATCGGCAAACTCTCCGACTTCCGCAAACTGCTGAGCGTTGGAAATGCCAAAGCCCACGGCAACCGGCAGCTTGGTGAACTTACGGATACGTTTCACCAGGCCCTGCACGTCTGCCGCAACTTGTTTTTGCGTTCCGGTGATCCCGGTGCGTGACACCGCGTACACGAAACCTTTGCATGCCTCAGCAATGGCTTTAAGGCGCTGGTCAGGACTGGTGGGGGCGGCGAGAAAAACCGTATCGAGATTATGCGCAGCCATTGCGCGGCGATAGTCGCCTGCTTCTTCAACCGTCAGATCGAGGATCAGCGCGCCGTCCACGCCGGCTTTTGCCGATTCCACACAAAAGCGCTCCATGCCAAAACGCAACAAGGGATTCAAGTAGGTGAAAACGATCAATCCCGCGTCGGTTTTCTGGCGCACTTCGGCTGCCATGCGCAACACGTCTTCCAACGCCGTTCCCTGTTTCAGCGCGCGCTCGCTGGCTCGCTGGATCACCGGCCCATCCGCCACGGGATCACTGAACGGCACGCCCAGTTCAATGATGTCAGCACCGGCACGGCACGCAGCCAGAATAATCTCCCGGGTCGTGGCAATATTGGGGTCACCGCATGTAACGTAGGCAACCAGAGCAGGCTTGGTCTTGAAAGATCGGGTGATCCGGTGATCGGGTGAGGCAATCGGGACATCGGGAGATCGGGAAATCGGATCATCGGGGGTAGACTTACGCTGAATGGATGAGGAACCGGCTTTTCTTGTCATGATTTTGCCGTCTTTCGCGATGCGAGAAAAATTGCAACTAGTTCATTTCCTTCCGCCATCAATTCGCGCAGCTTCGATGCCGGTATAATTCCGCTGTCACTCAAGAGTTCCAGCCAAAATACCGTTTCATCTGCCTCTTCAAGAACAATGCCAAGTTTGGAAATAAATTCCGCTTTAGAACGCGCCAACCCAACAGCTCTGTAGTTCGCAGCTACGCCAGTTGCTGATCTCAGAATTTGGTTGTTGATAATGTTCGTTTCGCGCGTGCTCGGGATAGTCCGGCACATCCTCATAATTCGTAGAGCAAACTCCTTGGTCCTTCTTCGTAGCTCCTGATGCTTGTCTAAGCTCATGCGTCACCATTCACTTTTCCGATCACGGATTTTTGATTTCCCGATGTCCCGATTTTCCGATCCCCCGATCTCTTATCCGATCTTCAAGTTCTCCCTTAATATCCCAATATCTTTATCGCCCCTCCCTGATATATTCACGATCACAATCTCAGACTTCTTCATCTTCGGCGCTCGCTTAATGCACTCCGCTACGGCATGGGACGATTCAAGCGCCGGAATAATTCCTTCCATCCGCGCCAGCCAGGTACATGCTTCCAGCGCTTCGGTATCAGACGCAGCCACGTATTCCGCGCGCTTTGAATCCGCCAGCGCAGCGTGCTCCGGCCCAATCGAGGGATAATCAAGCCCGGCGGAGATGGAATGCGTGAGACCAATCTGACCATGTGCATCCTGCAAGACGTAAGAAAAAGTTCCCTGAAGCACTCCGGGTAGTCCACCGCGAAAACGCGCAGCATGGTCGCCCAGTTCATTGCCGCGGCCGCCGGCTTCCACGCCGATCAACTTGACCTTCTTATCCTTCAAAAATTCATGGAAGATGCCAATGGCGTTGGATCCGCCGCCGACACAAGCAATGATCGCCGCAGGCAACTTTCCTTCGGCTTTCAGGATTTGTGCGCGGGCTTCGCGGCCAATCACGGAGTGAAAATCGCGCACCATGGTGGGATACGGATGAGCGCCCAGCACGCTGCCCAGCAGGTAATGCGTGTCGCGAACGTTGGTCACCCAGTCACGCATCGCTTCGTTGATCGCGTCTTTCAGCGTACGCGAGCCGGACTCCACGCCGCGCACCTCCGCGCCCAGCAGGCGCATGCGGAAGACGTTCAATTCCTGCCGCCGCATGTCTTCCGTTCCCATGTAGACAACGCATTGCAGTCCGAACAGCGCGCAGACTGTGGCCGTGGCCACGCCGTGCTGGCCCGCACCGGTTTCCGCGATGATGCGCTTCTTGCCCATGCGCACCGCCAACAACGCCTGGCCCAGGCAGTTATTGATTTTGTGCGCGCCGGTATGCAACAGATCTTCGCGCTTGAGATAAATTTTTGCGCCGCCCAGCTCTTTCGTCAGCCGGGCCGCATGAAACAGGGCCGTTGGACGTCCCGCGTAGTCTTTCAGCAGGCGCTCAAATTCAGCACGAAACTTCTTGTCGCGCTTTGCCTGGTCATACTCGCGCTCCAACTCTTCCAGCGCCGCCATTAATGTTTCAGGCACATAGCGGCCACCGTAAAGGCCAAAGCGTCCAGGTACGTCTTTCTCTTTTTTTAATGCGCTCGATCTCATATTTGTTCCGCCTTCCGCACCGCCGCAACAAATGCTCTTAACTTGCCCGGATCTTTCCGTCCCGGTCCCCGCTCCACACCTGTTACAACGTCAACACCCCAGGGTCTGAAAACACGCATCGCTTCGCCCACATTTCCCGGAGTAAGCCCGCCAGCGACAATAAATTGCCACTGCCTCTCACCCCATTGCTTCCGCGCGGTCTCCCAATCAAATGTCTGGCCGCTTCCGGCTCCCGAATCCAGCAGCCACGTATCGACTATGTTCGACCCACCGACATGATCAAGCCGAAGCTGATGGCCGGTCTTTACCTGGATGGTTTTGATCTTACGCATTGAGTCCCGTCGGTCGGGTGGAAGACACTCATACACCGCGGCCGGCGATTCCTCTCCGTGCATCTGAAGTCCCGTTAACTCCACTGCATTGATCACGCTGCAAATTTCTGCCGCTGAATTGTTCATAAACACGCCGATCTTCTCAACTTCGCGTGGCAATTGGCTGATAATCGCCTGCGCCTGCTCCACGGAGACGCGCCGCTTGCTCTCGGCAAAGATAAAGCCCAGAGCGTCGGCGCCAGCTGCAATCGAGCTGAGCGCGTCTTCAAGAGAGGTAGTCCCACAGATTTTAATCCAGGTACGCATGCAATTTATTTTTTAGGGAAAGCTGCTTTGGCTTCTTACTGGACTGTGCCACGCCAATGTGGAGAAGCCGAGGTGGATGGCGAATACCATCCTGCATCCTGTAATAACTGTTGCAGTTTCTGGCCGGGATCTTCAGCGCGCATCAGCGCTTCACCAATCAGGAATGCCTGGTAGCCGGCGCCATGCAACTCGCGGATTTCAGCACCGCTATCAATTCCGCTTTCAGCCACGCGAAGCACGTGATTAGGGATGCTCTCCGCCAGATCGATCAGCGTATCCATACTGACGTGAAACGTCTTGAGATTGCGGCTATTCACGCCAATAATATCCGCGCCGCCCTCAATCGCGCGCTTCAGTTCCTCTTCGTCATGGACTTCACACAATGCATCCAGGTCCAGCGCGCGGGAGTAATCCAGAAGCCTGCGGAAAGTAGCATCATCCAGCGCCGCCATGATTAAGAGGATGGCGTCAGCATGATGAGCGCGGGCTTCAGTGATCTGAAATTCATCGATAATGAAATCTTTGCGCAGGCAAGGCAGATTGGTGGCGGCAGAAGCCTCCAGCAAATTCGCCAGCGATCCATGGAAGAATTGTTCATCGGTAAGCACTGACAACGCGGACGCTCCACCACGAGCAAGCTGGTTGGCCAGCGTTCCCACGGGAAAAGCTCCGCGAATCGTCCCTTTGGACGGAGAAGCTTTCTTTAGCTCGCCAATCACTGCCGGACCGATTTGGGACAAGGCAGCCAGCCGCTTGCGAAAGCCGCGCGGTGTATGCGCCGCAGCTGCTGCTTCCAGAGAACGTACCTGTGCCTGCTCCTTGGCGCGGTCAACACGCTCACGGGTAGCGGCAAGAATCTGGTCCAGAGTGGTCATGGCGGCAGCAGATTCAAGTATATGGCTTGGCCGGAAGAAACCGAAGGAGAAAAGCCGCCCGGCCAGCGAAAATCCGAAATGGAACAGAGATAAAGCTCAGGCCATTTCGAACTAAGGCGTCCCGTGGCGGCCAATCTTTGGTCGTGTAAAAAGCCTATAACT
>JBAVUZ010000543.1:0-6332 GCA_049697035.1 Candidatus Angelobacter sp.
CCCGAGCGAAGCGAGGGAACACTATTGCAACGAGGCTCGAAAGGGCAGGAATCAATTCACGAAGGCATAAACCACGCAGGTATCCCTGCTGATTCTTCGCACTTATAGGGTTTCCTCGCTTTGCTCGGGGCAGAAAAAGCTATTGCGGCAAGAAAGTCCGCGTCAGATAATCGCTCAGGCTCATGGTGATCATGATCATGAGCCAGAAGACGCCAGCGGAAATCGTGAGCTTGGTAAGCTTGCTGCTGTAATGAACGTGCATAAAGAACAGGACGACCAGAACCGCTTTGATGACGGCAATTGTCAATGCAACCACGGGGTTCCATGCGCCCAAATCTTTAAATGCAATACCCCAGGTAAGGCAGGTGCCTACCACCAGGGCGAGCAGAATTAAAAGGTAAAGACCGGGAGTGGGATGTGAATTTTGAGACATGTGCGTTTCTCGGGTCCTCTAAACTCCGTGTTGGTGCCGGCTGATCAAGTACAGCAACGGGAAAAGGAAAATCCAGACAATATCGACAAAGTGCCAGTACAGGCCGCCCAGCTCAATCGGCGTGTAATAGGCCGGGCCAAACTCTCCGCTTCGGGCGCGCAACGTCAGCCATGCCAATAATCCCAGGCCAATCACCATGTGGAAGGCGTGAAGGCCGGTCATGAGGAAGTAGAAAGAGAAGAAAATCTCTGTCCGTTTTGCTGTCTGCTCGGCCGAAACTTCAGTGACGTTGGAATTGCCGTGGTGCTTGGGATCGCGGATTTCCTCCGCGATATTGCCCAGCGATTTGTCCGTGGCGCTGCATCCGCCCCAGGCGTTGAAACCTTTGCCGATCACGTGGCCGGGGATGTGGCACTCGTCCCATTTGTCGTAATACTCCTTAGCTTTTACGCCAAGGAACGCCGCGCCCAGGACCATGGTGGCCAGAAGCAGCCAGACCTGCGTTTTGCGCTTCCCATTTTGCGCCGCCCAAACCGTCATGGCCATGGTGAAGCTGCTGACGATGAGGACCAGCGTGTTGGCGAATCCCCAGGAGACGCTGATGCTGGTGCTGCCGGCCACAAAAGCCGGATAGTATTTGAGGCGATAGATCAGGTAGGCGGTAAACAGCCCGCCGAACATCATGAGTTCAGTAAGCAGGAAAACCCACATTCCGAATGTGGAAGCTTCCTGCTGTTGCTCCATGCTGTCAAACTGGTGCGCCAGCGCCGGATGATGATCGGTAGTGGTTGTCTGGCTAGTGGACAACGGTGACCTCCGCATCTTCTCCGTAGGCATACGGATCTTTGGTGACGATCGGAATCTGATGGAAATTGTGCGTGGGCGGCGGCGAACTGGTTTCCCACTCCAGACCGGTGGCCTGCCACGGATTGTCGCCAGCGATTTCTCCATACTTCAACGACCAGGCAAAATACAGCAGCGGCAGAAGGAAGCCGACGGCCAGGACTGAAGCGCCAGCGCTTGATAGCACGTTGAGCACCTGGAACTCAGGCGGATACGCCCAATAGCGGCGCGGCATGCCCATGTATCCAAGCAGAAACTGCGGGAAGAACGTGAGGTTGAATCCGATGAACGTGATCAGCGCGGCCAGCTTGGCTGGCGCTTCAGGATACATTCGTCCCGTAATTTTGGGCCACCAGAAATGGAGCCCCCCCAGATAGGCCGTAACCATGCCGCCCACCATTACATAATGGAAGTGCGCGATGACAAAGTAGGTGTCATGGATGTGGATGTCCAAACCCAGAGCGGCCAGAAAAAGCCCGGTTAATCCGCCAATGGTAAACAGGCCGATGAACGCCATGGCGTAAAGCATCGGGGTACTCATCTGGATTGAGCCCTTATACATGGTGGCGGTCCAGTTAAAGACCTTCACCGCTGAAGGTATTGCCACGGCGTAACTCAGGAGAGAAAAGACCAGCGCCGAGTAAACCGAGATGCCGGCCACAAACATGTGATGCGCCCATACGACAAACCCGAAGACCGCGATGGCGATACTGGAGAACGCCACGAAAGAGTATCCAAAAATACGCTTGCGGGAAAAACAAGGAACAATTTCGCTGATGACGCCCATGCCGGGCAGAATCATGATGTAAACGGCTGGATGGGAGTAAAACCAGAACATGTGCTGGAACAGCACAGGATCGCCACCCAGCTTGGGATCGAAAATTCCAATGTGGAAGCCGCGTTCCAGCGCCAACAGAATCAGCGTGATCGCAATCACCGGGGTTCCCAGAATCATGATCAGGCTGGCCGCGTAGTTCGACCATACAAAAAGCGGCAGCCTGCCCCAGGTCATGCCCGGAGCGCGCATGCGGTGCACCGTAACAATGAAGTTCAGGCCAGTAAAGATCGAGGAAAACCCGGCGATGATCACGCCCACGGCCAGCATGATAACGTGGGTCTTCAAATAGCCGGAGCTCAGCGGAGCGTAGAAAGTCCATCCGGAATCCACTCCGCCTGAAACCATGGCAGCCATGGAGAACAGGCCGCCAGCTATATACAGATACCAGCTCAGCAGGTTGATCTTGGGGAAGGCGAGATCCTTGGTGCCCACCATAATCGGCATCAGGAAATTGCCCAGCACCGCGGGAACTGACGGAATCAGGAAAAAGAAGACCATGTTCACGCCGTGCATCGTGAACAATTTGTTGTAGGTATCAGCCTCGAACAATTCTCCGTTTGGGGTGAGCAGGTGCAGCCGGATCAGCGATGCAAACACGCCACCAACGAGGAAGAAGAACGTGATGGAAAACAGGTACAGAATCGCGATCCGCTTGTGGTCCTTGGTCAGCAGCCACGATCTGATTCCGTAATTGTCGTTCAGGAAATGCCTTTCGGGCATTACCGGCTTAACGATCGCTGTTGCGGTACTCATGGTTTCTTCCCAGATGGATTCGCAGGCCTCTTTCCCTGCGGGGTTTGCTGCGCTGGTTGTTGCTGGTTCTGTTGCTGCTTATTTTGCTGCTGAATGTTCGGCACTTCACTGTCACGGATTTCCGTAGGCGTGGAGCGATTATTCAGCGGGTTCGCTTGTTGTGGTGACAGGTGCTTGATGTATTCAGTGATGGCGATGATTTCATCCTCACTCACCACGCCGCGGAACGTTGGCATGATGGATTGGAAGCCGGAAACGACCTTGGCGTTCGGTTCAAGAATCGATTCACGAATATAATTGTCGTCCGCCAGCACCACGCGATTGTCAGTAAGACGGATCGGGCGGCCATAGACGCCTTCAAGGTTCGGGCCGCGCGCGCCTGAATCTGGCCGGTGACAAGTTGTGCAGCCGTATTGCTGGAACGCTTTTTCACCCAGGGACGCCAGCGAGCCTTCAGCTTTGCCGCTGGCAAGCCATGTGGCGTAATCTTCAGGCGTCATCACAACTACCTGGCCCACCATGCCTGAATGCTTGGTGCCGCAGTATTGCGAGCAGAACAGGTGATAGGTTCCCGGCTGCGTGGCTTTGAACCAGGTGAAAACGTAACGGTTCGGCAGCACATCCTGCTTCACGCGGAATGCCGGAACAAAGAAGCTGTGAATTACGTCCTGTGAAATCAATGTAACTTTCACATCGCGTCCGATGGGCACATGCAGCGTATTGATTTCACGCTGGCCGCCAGGGTGCTGGAACTTCCACATCCACTGCTTGCCTACGCCATAAATCTCCAGCGGGTTTGAGGGCGGACGCTCCATGTGGTAATAAATGACCGCGCCCCAGACAAAAATGACCATTGAGATACCGAGCGGAATTACCGTCCACACGATCTCCAGCAGAGTGGAACCGTGGATCTGTTCCGCCTGCCGCCCCGGCGTTCTCCGGTACTTGATGGCGAAGTAAAGGATCAGAATGGCGATGAGCAGCGAGAAAAACGTGGTAATCAACACCAGGAACAGGTAGAGCGCGTCCACCTGCCCCGCCATGCTCGAGGCCTGCTCCGGAAAAATGGGAAAGTTCAGTTGCATCTATTCGGCTGTCCTGGTTAAGCGGCCCTTACGGGCAGCGAGCGAATCGCGGCGAAACATGATCAACATGAAACCACCCAGCGCCAGAACCGTGGCGAGGGCGCTCAAGCGCAAAACATTGAAAATGGCAGCGCCGTACCGGCCTTGCCGGGGATCATAGTGGTAGCAATAGAGAAGGACCTGGTCCACCACGTTCCCGATTTTGCCTTTTGACGCTTCCACCAACCCGAGCTGAATATCGCGCGGGGCATATTCGATTCCGTAATAATACTGGGCCACGCGTCCCTGCGGCGTAAGCAGCATGATGCCGCTGGCATGCGCGTACTGCTGGATTTCCGGGTCCCATGCATAGCGGAAACCTACGGCCTGCGCCAGCGCATCAATCTGGTCTTTCTGGCCCGTCAGGAAATGCCACCCTTCAGCGGCGCCTGGGCGCCGGTAGCGCTTGATATATCGATCTTTCATAGCAATAGCGTCTGACGGCTTGTCACGCGGGTCAATGCTTACCGTTATGACATCAAATTCGCGGCCAATATCGAACTTGCGAATTCCAAGCATTGCGCCGGTGAAACCACTCAAGACTTGCGTGCACAGCATGGGGCACTGGAAATACACCAGCATCAGAATTACAGGCTTCTGCCCAAAGTATTGCTGCAACTGGATTGCCTGGCCGTGCTCGTCATTGAAAGCGAGATCAAGCGGGACTTGCTGGTTCAGGCGCTGGTCAAGCCCAACCTGGTCGAGAATCGAAGGCTTCGTGTTGGGAACGGATTCGCCCGGCTGAAGCTTGGGCGCAGCCTGAGACCACGCTGAAACCGAAGCGCAAGCTGCAATCGTAATCACAGCCAGCGCCTTCCGAATTGTACTGCCGTAATTCACTTCTTTGCTCCTGCTGTGGGCGTCGCGCGGCCCGCCTGGCCGGTATCAGCGGCCCCGGAGGGATATGCGGCGCTGGGCGCTCCCACATTTGCGGGCTGAAATGGCCCGCTCACTTGCGGTAAACCGCGTTGTGCCAGAATTTCCATGGCGCGGCTAACCGGGATATGAATACTCCCATCGGATGACTTGCCCGTGGAACTGAGCCACTTCTCTTCTGATCCGCGGAAAATCTGCATATCGTGCTCATCGTCATATTGCAGGCGAGGAGCTTTAATGGTGCGGCTGAGATGGTCTTCTATTTTCCCGCGTCCATACCAGTCAGGAGCAGGCTTGATTTCGCCTTCACTGGTTGGCACCACTTTGCCCAGGCCTTCTTTCGGCGTTTCACGCTCCTGCTGCAACTGTTGCTCCATGGGCGTGAGCCTGGCTTCGTGGTCGCGTTCCCATCTTTCCAGGAAGCGGATCATCACGATCATGAGGAGAAAAGCCAGCACGCCGCCCGCAGCCAGAATCACTCCCGACCACACCACGCCCTTAACGCTTATGTCGCTTTCCTGGTGGCCTTCCTTAATGTGCCCGCCGGATTGAGTTTCAAATTTGTTTTTATCCATGTTTCGATTCCAGCATTTCGACAAAACCAGGATCATTTACCGGCATGAGCGAACGCTTGCTCAACTGCAGATAAAAGAAGAACAGCCAGATTCCGCCCATCGCGATGGGGCAGATCACGTACATCGCCGCATCGAGCAGATGGAAATTGTTCAGGCCGGCGTCCGTGCCGGGATAAAAATTCGGCGCGGTCAGCCAGAACAGGTCGACCAGCCGCATGAACAGCAGCAGGAAAGCAATGGCGACAATCCGCCGCCGGCTGCGCTTGTTGTTGCGGGAAAGCAGCAGCGCAAAGGGGAACACAAAATGGACAAAGATCAGGATTGTCCCAAAATATTGCCAGCCGTGCTGCAGCCGCATGATGTACCAGCGGATTTCCGAGAGCATGTTGCCGGACCATATAATCAGCCACTGCGAGAAGGAGAGATAAGCCCACAGCACGACGAAGGCAAACATGAGCTTGCCAAAGTCATGCAGGTAATCGATCTTGAAAATACGCGAGACCGGCTCAATCTCAGAGAGACGCGTGAACAGCCAGATGGTAAAGCAGAACGCGGTAAGCACCTGGCCGACCATGAACAGCATGCCCCAGACGGTCGACCACCATTCAGGATAAAGCGACATGGTCCAGTCAATGGAGCCAAAGGTGATGGTGGCGCCGTAAAACACGATTCCGAAACCGCTCAGGTTCTGGATGAAGACAAACTGCGAGGGAGTGGTAGTCCCCGCTTCTTCGCGGACCGACCAGCGTTTAAGGAAATAGTAAAGAATTCCCCAGCCGGCGAAATAGAACAGCCCGCGGAACCAGAAAAACGGGACATTCAGATATAGGTGAATCTTGTCAGATCCATAGTGCGCCATGAATTCCGCCAGTTTCGCGGGGTCATGCGGC
>JBAVUZ010000544.1:0-2259 GCA_049697035.1 Candidatus Angelobacter sp.
GCTGATACATTACAAAGGCAAGACTCTGAAATGCTCCGATTGATGCATGGCAATATTGAGCATTTACCTACGAAGGAATCTCTTCGAGCGGCCCTGGACGAGATGGAGAAGCTATCCCAAGATATTCACCGTGCGAAGCATGAACTTAAACAGGCCGGAATGGATAATCTCTAACTCTTCTGTGGAAATCCAATCTGAGCCACTACCCGCTTTTTTGTTGCGTCCGCTTTCGCCGCGCGACTATAAGACTAGAGACGGGCCACGCCAGTGCTAGAACACTGACGCAGCCCTGACCACAAACCACCTTTCCGAGAAAGGCGACCCATGGCTGCAATTGATGTTACCCAAAAGGCTGGCGTCTATGAAACTCTCTCCAGCCTCAACATGGCCTTTGCTGGAATCATCCAGCATCTTCAAACATTGCAAAAAACCGGATTGTTCAACTCAAAAGTGGCAAAGCTGTTCCCGGGCTTTGCTCTGGAACTTCAAGCCGAATTTAACCAGGAATTTCTCGAAGACCTGCACCAGCTTGAGCTTGACGATTGGGGCCGGTACGGAAAAGTCAGGCAACGCTGGGAAAAGGAAATCCGCGATCCTGGCGACGTGTTCCTTCAAGCCGAAGAACGCAAAAAGCAGCTTGCAAAACAACGCAAGAAACGGTGACACAAACGAACGCCGCAACGCCAAGAACCGCTTTTAGCAGCATTGACGGAGATTTTCGCAGATAGCCGCAAAAAAGAAAATAAGCCGCGAATCTCGCGAATAAACACGAATCAAGAAAACCAAAATATGATTCGCGTCTTTCGCGTGCATTCGCGGCACATTCTTCTTATCTGCTGGATCAGCGCAAATGTTGATCAGCGCAAATCTGCGGCTGACTTGGCTTGGCCAATTGCTAATTGCTAACTGCTTCCTTCGCGCAATGCTTCTCAAAAGCCTGCTTCAGCCGGGTGGCAATCGTATTGGGATCGCTCACTTCAATGTCATGGCGCTGCATCATGTAGACAAGCTTGCCATCGCGCATCAACGCGATCGAAGGTGAGGTTGGCGGGAAACCGGTAAAATGCTGCCGCGCGGCCTCGGTTGCTTCCTTGTCCTGTCCGGCAAAGACCGTGATCATACGGTCCGGACGGACGCCGCTCTGTATAGCTGCGCGCACGCCGGGACGCATTCTGCCTGCCGCGCATCCACAGATGGAATTTACCACTACCATCAGCGTGCCCTTCTGGTTGATCGCATTTTCCACGTCGGCCGCGGTGCGTGCCTCTTCAATGCCTCCGGCCGTCAGTTCCTGGCGCATGGGCGCCACCATTCCCTCTGGATACATCGTTTTCCTCCCGATTGGTCTGGCTCCATTCTACCAAGTAAAAACTCATTTCCATAGTTGCATCTCTCCTGTACTCTGTTATCAATCTTTTGAGAACCCAGGAAAACATCCCCCTTGCACCGTTGACCACTTTTAACGTCGGTGGCCCGGCGCGCTATTTTATTGACGCCCATTCAGAACATGAAGTTTCTGAAGCGGTGGCCTTTGCCTTGGCACGCAAACTCCCGCTTTTTGTCCTGGGCGGCGGCAGCAATCTTGTCATTTCCGATAGCGGCTGGCCCGGCCTGGTTTTGAAAGTATCTCTGGCGGGAGTGGAGTTTGAAGGCGACCTCAAGAAGATGCTCTTCCACGCCTCAGCCGGTGAAAACTGGGACGACCTGGTGGCCCTTGCCGTGAGCAAGAATTGCGGCGGCATTGAATGCCTGAGTGGAATTCCGGGCACGGTTGGCGGCACGCCGGTCCAGAATGTGGGCGCTTACGGACAGGAAGTTTCGGCGACCATTACCCGCGTGCGGGCGCTGGAGATCGCAACCGGCGCGGTTCTGGACCTCAGCAATGCCGATTGCGGCTTTTCCTATCGCTCCAGCATTTTCAACGGCGTGCGACGGGACGAGTTTATTGTGCTGGAAGTTTCCTATCGCCTTTGCCGCAATGCGAAACCAAAAATTGAATACGCGGACGTAAAAAACTTCTTTTCAGCAACCAATGTTGAAAAGCCCACGCTGCAACAAGTGCGCGATGCAGTGCGTTCCATTCGCCAGAGCAAGGCAATGCTGCTGGTTGAAGGTGACGAAGATTGCCGCAGCGCGGGATCGTTCTTTAAGAACCCCATTGTCAGCGCGACTGAGGCTATACGCATCGAGGCTGTCGCCCAGAAGTTCGCCCCAGCCGCACTCCTGCCCCGTTACCCTTCAGCCGACGGCAAAGTGAAG
>JBAVUZ010000545.1:0-3511 GCA_049697035.1 Candidatus Angelobacter sp.
GAAAGAATCGCTCACCTCGACAATTACTTCCCAGGTAGGAGCGTTGCTGGCGCGCAAGGCATTCGCCAACTTCGGCCGCAAGCTCGACTATGCAGAATACGGCGGAGCGCCGCTGCTCGGCCTGAAAGGCGTCGCCATCGTAGGCCACGGACGGTCCAATGCCAATGCCATGAAGAATGCTGTCCGCGTGGCCAAGGAATTTTACGAGTCAGGCATCAACACCAATATCGAAAAAGAACTTGGCGCGGCGCGGTCAGAATCACAATCCATGCGGCCGGACTCATACCTTGGCCCTGACAAGGCGGAAGAATCCGCATGAGCCATGGTCCGATTGCTTTCCTCTTCCCCGGACAGGGATCACAGGCAGCAGGAATGGGCAAAGAGCTTGCATCGCTCTATCCTGTTGCGCGACATACATTTCAGGAAGCCGACGACGCTTTGGGTTTCTCCATCTCGCAACTCTGCTTTGAAGGGCCTGACGATCAGCTTAAGCTCACTGAGAATACCCAGCCTGCCATCCTGACGATGAGCACCGCCGTTGCGCGTGTGCTGCAGGAGAAGGGAATTATTCCGCAGTTTGCCGCGGGTCACAGCCTGGGTGAATACTCTGCCCACGTTGCTGCCGGCACAATTCCCTTTGCCGATGCCGTCCGTACGGTGCACAATCGCGGACGCTACATGCAGGAAGCTGTGCCGGCTGGCGAGGGCGGAATGGCCGCCATCCTGGGCATGGCGCTGGAGCAGCTTCAGCAAGTTTGCGCGGACGCGGCGCAAGGCGAGATTGTTTCTCCGGCAAACATCAATTCTGCGGACCAGATCGTGATTTCAGGCCATCAGAAAGCCGTTGAACGCGCCGCCGATCTGGCCAAACAACGCGGAGCCAAGCGCGCCAAGATGCTGGAGGTGAGCGCGCCTTTTCATTGCGAATTGATGAGGCCGGCGCAAGACCGGCTGGAAGCAGATTTACAAAAACTTCATTTCAACAATCCCGAATTGCCGGTGATTGCGAACATCGATGCAACGCCAAAGGCTACCGCTGAGGGCTCACGCCAGGCTCTAGTTCGCCAGGTAACAGGCGCTGTCCAGTGGTCCAAATGCATGCAGACGCTGATCGGCCTGGGAGTGCAGACCTTTATTGAGGCCGGGCCGGGGAAAGTGCTTACGGGACTGATGCGCCAGATTGATCGATCACAGACTTGCCTGAACGCTGAAGATGAAGCGTCAGTACAGAAGGTGAGCAATCTATTCGCGGCGGCAGCGAAAGAGTAGCGCGTCAGAGAGAGACGCCGCTTTTCAAAATATTTGTCAGATACTTCTACTGTGGGCCGTGGCACGCCACAGCAACCGGCGAGTCGCTGATGGTCTTGCTCTTCTTTTCCACCCACATGGACCTGGGTTCCGCGCGGTTGTTGATGATCACTACCACAACAACGCCGCTGGGAGACACAAACTCTTTCTTGGGTGGTTCCAGGGCGCAGTCGATCCGATGGCTGGTGATGGCGCCGTACTCGCCCTGCGGTCCCCAATCCATCTTGAATTGGTTCACTGAGTAGTTGGCGAACTTTTCAGGATGCTGCTTCCAGTCAGGATCGCCTTCATAAATTCCGTAGGCCTTGTCAAAATCCTTTTGCTCGATGGCCTGAAAAAAATTGTTGATGACCTTTTTCTCGGAATCGTAGCGCGTGATGTAGAGATAGACTGACACGGCGATGACCGCCACAACGACTGTCGCAATGATTTTCCGGCGGTGCTCTGCCGGTCGCGGATCGTATTCTTTTGCATCCATCAATGCCATGCGATGTTTCCTTTACAGAGTGCGTTTAAAGAGCAATGTAGAAAGCGCAAAAGCCACTAAAGCGAACCCACCAAGATACAGCAGGTCAGGCCAGATTGCAGCCAGTCCGACGCCTTTGAGCAGGATGGCCTTGAAGCCGCGAACAGAATAAGTGAAAGGATCGACCCAGGCGATCCATTGCAGCCACTTGGGGAAAGCCTGCACGGGATAAATAGCGCCACTGGGAAAATACAGCAGAGTGTTCAGAATCCCAAAGACCGCGCGAGGGATCAGCGGATCGTTGACCCGCACCATCATGACAAACATCATGGAGATGAATGCGAATGAAGTGGCGGCGATCAGCAAGAGCAGCCAGAAAAAATTTGCCGGCAGGAACGCGGAGCCCACGCCGGCAATCAACGATCCAAGAAGCGTAAGCACTATGCCTGCGCCCATGGCCTTGAGCGCCCCGGCCACATTCAATCCGGCAACGAGTTCCAGCTTGGTAATGGGCGTAACCAGATAACCTTCGTGCACTCCTCGCGCTTTGTCGTCAATATAAACAATGCCACCGCCGATCATGACGCTGACAAACATTGCCAGTGTGATGGAGCCGGGCAGCAGATACTTCATATATTCGATATAGGGATAAAGCTCCACCACCTGAAGCTCAATCTGCTGCACTACGCGAGGCTCGACTTCCGGCTGATTGAGCGCCGCCACCAGTTGGGTCATCTCGTCTTCAAAGGTGGCAGTCATGAAGTTGTCAGTGTTATCGAGCACCAGGCCGATGTGCGGCCGGGTTTGCTCATAAACATTGCGCGAGAACTGCGGCGGAATCACCAGCCCGGCATTCAGATCGCCGCGACGCACGGCGGCAATCATGACTTGTTCGTCGGGATAAACGATTGGCTGGAAGGTACGTGCGTTGCTTTGGACCGCGCGCAGAGCTTCCATCACGCGGATGGCTTGCGGGCCGGTATCGTGGGAGACGATTCCGATCTTTGCATCCTTGATCTTGCCGCCAAAGGCATTGCCCAGCACAATGAGTTGGACAAGCGGAAAGACCATGGCAGCCACCATGAGGGCGGGCGAGCGGAAGAATTTGCGCAGATCGCGCTCCACGATCGCCATCATGCGCCCGCTCTTGAAGAAGGTGCGCATGCTTACTTGCCCCAGGCCACCGGAGACTGATAAAGCGGCGAGTCCACAATCTGATCGCGCAGCTGTCTTCCGGTGAAATGAACAAAAACGTCGTCCAGCGTGGTGCTCTGTACCGTGAGAGTCTTAACCACAACATTGGAGTGCACAGCTGTTTCCACAAGAGCGGTGGTGGTGCGTGAACCGTCTTCAGTGAGGATGCGATACATGTCCGCGCCTTCCGGTTGCACGGATTTCACGCCCACAAGGCCTTCTAGTGTTCTATGCCAATTCGCGGGAGCCTGGAGAAATTGCGCTTCAATCACGCTTGACCCGGGAATGCTGTTCTTGAGGTTGCGCGGCGTATCCAGCGCCACCAGCTTGCCATGATCGACGATGGCAATGCGGTCGCAAAGACGGTCGGCTTCATCCATATAATGAGTAGTAATCAGGACCGTCAGGTTTCGCTGCTGCTTGATGCTGGTAATCATTTCCCAAACGGCGACGCGAGAAACAGGATCAAGGCCGGTGGTGGGTTCATCGAGAAAAAAAATTCGCGGACGATGCACCAGACCACGCGCTATCTCCAGCCGCCGC
>JBAVUZ010000546.1:0-4080 GCA_049697035.1 Candidatus Angelobacter sp.
ACGTAGATGATTCGCACACTTGAATGGACCAGCCAGGGAGTCCGCTTTATTGATCAAACGCGGTTGCCCATGGAAGAAGTTTTTGTCACCTGCGGCACTTACCAGGAGGTTGCAACCGCCATCCGCGACATGATTGTTCGTGGCGCGCCGGCCATTGGCGTAGCTGCGGCCATGGGCATTGCGCTTGGCGTCAAGCATTCCACTGCGCCGGACATCGCAACCCTGCGTACTGAATTCGGCCAGATCTGCCGAACCATGGGAGAAACACGGCCTACGGCCGTAAATCTTTTCTGGGCCATCCGCCGTATGCAGCAGACTTTTGAAGTTGCGGCGCCGCAGGGTGTTCACCAGGTAAAGATCAACCTGGTGGAAGAAGCGCAGAAGATGTTAGTAGAAGATATTGCCGCGAATGAAGCCATGGGACGCCACGGCGCCACGCTTATGCCTGCGTCCGGCGGAGTGCTCACGCACTGCAATGCGGGCGCGCTGGCGACGTGCGGTTACGGCACTGCGCTCGGCGTCATCCGGTCCGCCATTGATTCAGGCAAAAAACTGCATGTCTTCGCCGATGAAACACGCCCATTCCTGCAAGGCTCACGGCTAACCGCATGGGAACTGATGAAAGACGGAATTCAGACGACGCTCATCGCGGACAACATGGCCGGCGCCATGATGCGCCAGGGCAAGATCAAGGCTGTGATCGTGGGCGCGGACCGCATTGCCGCCAACGGCGACGTGGCCAACAAGATTGGCACGTACAGCGTGGCCGTGCTGGCCAAAGAACATGGGATTCCCTTTTACGTCGCCGCGCCGTGGTCCACCGTGGACATGAATATGCCGGACGGCGAAGGAATTCCTATTGAACAACGCTCAGCCCGGGAAGTTACACATCACGCCGGTAAGCAAGTTGCTCCGGATGGCGTGCTGGTAGAGAACCCCGCATTTGACGTGACGCCGAACAAGTACGTGGCGGCCATTGTCACCGAGCGAGGAATTGCCAAGTCGCCTTTTGCGGATTCACTCAGAGAGCTTGCCCAGGCTATACCAGACTTGGCGGGAACCAGGCGCTGATCGTTGCATCATCTGTGGCTGTCCGTACGATCCAGTAGCGATGATCGACTCAGGCAGCTTTAGGATTTTCGACTGTGATAGCTTCGCCCTCAAGCTCATAGCCTTCGTCCCTGAGCGTTGCCTGCGCTGCCGACCGAAGCTCCGTTTCGCTTGCGTTCTGGGGCAGACTGCAATAACGGCGAATTACTTCTTCGCCAACGGAAATCCGTATCACCCACTTTGATTTTTCAGAATCCCAGGACATTTCAGCATGATCTGCACGCATTTGCTTGCCTCCGTCGCCCATCTACTCTCTTCCGATTGCGCAAAAAGAGTTTGGGTTGTTCCCTAAAACTCCATTGTCTTCAAATTCGGGCTCACGATCAACCGCGCCGCCGTGGCCTTTTGCACGTCTTCCGCCGTCAATCCGGGCGCAACCTCTTCCAACGTAAGGCCTTTTGGCGTAACGCTGATATATGCCATTTCCGTCACAATGGTTTTCACAACTTTCATTCCCGTTAAGGGAAGAGTGCATTTAGGCAGTATCTTGGATGTACCATCTTTGGTTGTGTGCTCCATTGCAATGATCACGCGCCGCGCGCCCGCTACCAGATCCATGGCCCCGCCCATGCCCTTCACCATTTTTCCTGGGATCATCCAGTTGGCCAGGTTACCTTCTTCATCCACTTCCATGGCGCCCAGCACGCTCAGGTCAATGTGCCCACCTCGGATCATGGCAAACGAGTCGGCGCTGGAAAAATATGCCGTTCCCGGAACTTCCGTCACGGTTTCTTTGCTGGCATTGATCAGGTCAGGATTCTCTTCGCCTTCAAAAGGAAACGGCCCCACGCCCAGCATTCCATTCTCGCTCTGCAGAATTACTTCAACGCCTGGAGCAATGTAATTGGCCACCAGCGTTGGCATGCCGATGCCCAGGTTCACGTAGAAACCATCCTGCATCTCGCGCGCAATACGTTTCACGATCCGCTCGCGCTTCTCCACGTCTTTTTGCTTGTCTGCTTTGTTGACCGGTGTTGTCGCCATGGATGATTACGCTCTCTTTCTCACGGTGCGCTTCTCAATGCGCTTTTCCTGACAGCTGCTCAACACAATTCGCTTCACATAAACGCTGGCCAGATGGACGCCATCGGGATCAAGCTGCCCGGGTTCCACTATCTCTTCAACCTCGACAATTGTTACCCGCGCAGCCGTCGCCATCACAGGATTGAAATTCCGCGCGGTTTTGTGGAAGATCAGATTGCCCCACCGGTCGGCTTTCCACGCTTTGATCAGCGCGAAGTCGGCCTTCAACCCGCGTTCCATCACATAGGGCCGCCCGTCGAATTCGCGTATCTCCTTGCCTTCGGAAACGACGGTGCCCGCGCCGGTCGGGGTAAAGAATGCCGGAATGCCCGCCCCGCCGGCGCGTATGCGCTCCGCCAGCGTGCCTTGCGGATTAAGCTCCAGCACCACCTTGCCGGTCAGCACAAGTTTTTCAAATAACTTGTTCTCGCCGACGTAAGAGCCGATATGCTTCTTGATCTGTCCTGTCTGGAGAAGCTTGCCCAGACCAAAATCGTCCACACCGGCGTTGTTGGAAACCGTGGTCAGGTCCTTTACGCCTTTGCGGACAAGGGCCTCGATAAGATCGGCGGGAATGCCGCACAGCCCGAAACCGCCCACCATGATCATTGAACCGTCTTTTACATCGCGGACGGCCTCATCAGCGCTGGCAACGACTTTATTCATAAACAGATGATTCTAGCTAGCTGGAAGGAGCGCTGCAAATGAGAAGGATATCTCGCTGATATCTCGTGATAGTCCGTTACAGGAAAATCCTCCTCACTGCGGAGGTGCGGAGGCCGATTCCGGCGATGTCGGCGATCACGGCGATCAACCGATGACGCGCTTCGCGCCCTCATTCTCCCTCGATCAAATGCCGCAGCAACCGTTTCCCTTCCGGCCAGTCGCCCAGACCGGATTCTCCATTGATATGCCCGGCGGCGCCAATATCTACAAACCGGCTGCCCCATGAGCGCGCGAATTCCCGGGCGCGGGCAATTGTTAAATAGGGATCGCTGCTGCTGGCCACAACGATCGTCGGAAATGGAAGCAGGTCACGCGGCACGGGCGAAAAATCCTTGAGCTGCTTGGGAGCGTCTTTGCCATCAACATCAGCCGGCGCCACCAGCAATGCGCCCTTTACCTTGTGGACCTCAGCTGGCACTGCTTTGCACCAGTGCGCCAGCGCGATACAGCCCAGGCTGTGCGCCGCAAAAACAATCGGCGCAGGCGACTGCTTCACTTCGGCGGTAATCCGTTCCAGCCACCAGTCGCGGTGAGGAAACTCCCAGTCGCGCTGCTGCACTCGCAGAAAAATTGGGTTCTGCTGTTCCCACAGCGTCTGCCAGTGCCGCGGGCCGGAGTTTTGCCACCCCGGCAGCACCAGCACCGTGGCGGCAACGTCTCTTGTGACCAGCTCAAAGCGGTTGGCATGATCAAATTCTTCGCGCAAAGCCGGCGTGCGAAGATTTTCTCGAATATGTACCAGCCGTTGCTCCAGTTTGTTGAGCACCGATTCAATGTTGGCCGTATTGGTATGGGCGATATCCCGCCACATGGAATAGGGGCTGGAAGCGATGCGGGTCATCTCTCGCAGCGCGCGTCCGCCAATGGCATGCACATCAGGATTGTCGCCCAGTTCCTCAACCAGCGTTGCCGCCAGCGCGGTGGCGATCATCTGCGGAAGGTGGCTGGTCCAGGCGCACATTTGGTCATGGCGCTCCGCGTCCATTTTCAAAATGCGAACGCCAATTCGCTCCAGCAGTTCGCAATAATCCTTGATCTTGCCACGGTCTGTGGACTGGCCGGCTTGCGGGACCAGCAGCCATACGGCGTTGAGAAATAATTTTGCTTCGGCATTTTCCAGCCCGCTGTGTTCCTTGCCCGCCATGGGATGGCCGCCGATAAAATGCTGCGCCGCTTTGTCTCCAAACACGGAGCGCGCCCGCTCAAGGATCTCTTTCTTGG
>JBAVUZ010000547.1:0-2432 GCA_049697035.1 Candidatus Angelobacter sp.
GTATTGCTCTGCTGACTGGCGGCAGCGTGAGCGCAAGCACGTCTCTGTTTTTTCAGATCCTGATCTTCTTCACCAAAGCAAGCCTGTTTGTATTTGGCAGCGGACTGGCGATTGTGCCTTTTCTCCATGGCGGCATTGTGCTGGAACGCCACTGGCTTACCGAACAGCAATTCATTGACGCTGTTGCCGTGGCCATGATCACTCCTGGCCCCGTTGTAATTACCGTGGGTTTCGTTGGCTACATCGTTCACGGCTGGAGCGGGGCCGTCGCTGCCGCGTTGGGCGTTTTTCTTCCTGTCTATCTCGTCGTTGTGATTGCCGGGCCGTTCTACAAGAAATTTGCCGGCAATCCGCAGTTGCGCGCGTTCGTGCAAGGCGTAACGGCCGCCGCGACTGGAGCAATAGCGGGCGCCATTATCGTTCTGGCACGGCGATCTGTAACGGATGTCCCGACGATACTCATCGCGGCCATATCCCTTCTGCTGCTTTTCAAATGGAAGATTCCTGAGCCACTGCTGATTTCCGCTGCCGCGATTGCCGGATTACTTCTTCATCGATGAACAAGAGTTCCGCATTGCCGGTGTGAGATAAATCACAGCGCTCGTATCAAGTCCCATTTAATTTTTGCAGACGGCCATTGCGTGTTCGTGCAGCGCGCCATACGATTGTGTGTTCGCTCGCAAGCTGCACGCAAGCCATACCAACACGGGAGTATGAATGGATAGTGCGCTGCTGATTCACCGGCTCCATTTTGCCTTTACTGCAACATTCCATTATCTGTTTCCGCAGCTCACCATGGGGCTGGCGCTGTTGATTGTGGTGCTGAAAACGCTGGCTCTGCGTACACACAATGAAATCTACAATCAGGCAGCGCGCTTCTGGGCAAAAATCTTTGGCATCAATTTTATTCTGGGCGTCGTCACCGGAATTCCCATGGAATTCGAGTTCGGCACCAACTGGTCGCACTTTGCGCGGGTGACCGGAGGCGTAATCGGCCAGCCGCTGGTGATGGAAGGCGTATTTTCGTTCTTCCTTGAATCCGCGTTTCTGGGGCTTTTTCTGTTTGGGGAAAAACGCCTCAGCCCTAAAGGACACTGGTGGGCCGCCTTCCTGGTATTTTTTGGATCGTGGCTCTCCGGGTATTTCATCATCGTGACTGACGCATGGATGCAGCATCCTGTCGCCTTCCAGCGCGCGGCCGACGGCAGCTTCCAGGTAATCAGCTTCTGGGGCCTTCTTCTGAACCCGTGGGCGATCCTGCAATACGCGCACAACATGAGCGGCGCAGTGATTACCGGAGCATTTGTGATGGCCGGCGTGGGCGCATACTACCTGCTGGAAGGAAAGTTTGCCGACCACGCGCGCGTGTTTGTGCGTGTGGGAGTAATTGCCGGATTGATTTTCTCGGCACTGCAAATTTTTCCTACCGGTGATCTTCATGGCAAATACATGGCGCGTTACCAACCTGTGACCACTGCGGCGATGGAAGGCCTGTTCAAGACCGAGAATGGCGCGCCCATGGTGATCCTGGGCCAGCCCGACGAAGAGCACCAGCGCATTGACAATCCGCTGGTCGTCAACAAGGTCCTGAGCTTCCTGATTTACGGCACCAGCACCGCTGAAGTCAAAGGTCTGAATGAGTTTCCCAAAGACCAGTGGCCCACAAATATCCCGCTGCTCTATTACAGTTATCACATCATGGCCGGGCTGGGGACGATCTTCATTGCCGTAATGGCCGCGGCTGCGTTCCTGCTGTGGCGAAGAAAGCTTTATGAATCGCGCTGGCTGCTCTGGATCATCATGCTCTGCTTGCCGCTGCCATATATCGCCAACACGGCCGGCTGGATGACCGCCGAAATTGGCCGCCAGCCCTGGCTGGTTTATGGACTCATGCGCACCAGCGCGGGCTATTCGAAATACGTTCATGCCGGCAACGGACTGTTCACGCTGCTCGGGTTCATGGGCCTTTACACTGTCCTGGCAATTTTGTTTCTTGTGCTCATGAACCGCGAGATCGCGCACGGCCCTGGCGCAGCCATGGGCAACGTCAATGCCGGCAATCCGTACACGGTAGCGTAGGAGAAATCGACGAATGCTTTTCATATGGTTCTGGCTCGTCGCGGTAATGATCACAGCATATGTCGTTCTCGACGGTTTCGATCTCGGCGCCGGCATTCTGCATCTGTTCATCGCCAAAACTGACCAGGAGCGGCGCACCATAATCCGCACCATTGGCCCGGTCTGGGACGGCAATGAAGTCTGGTTGCTGGCGGGCGGTGGAACTTTATACTTCGCCTTCCCGCTGCTCTACGCTTCCGGTTTCAGCGGCTTCTATCTTCCGCTGATGATCGTTCTCTGGCTCCTCATCCTGCGCGGCATTGGCATTGAACTGCGCATGCATCTTGAAGGGACCGTCTGGCGCGGCTTCTTTG
>JBAVUZ010000548.1:0-9475 GCA_049697035.1 Candidatus Angelobacter sp.
GGTCTACCGCCCGCGCGGGGACCGCTCCGCTCAGAAACGACAAAATCACAAACGCCGCAATGAGTGTCTTGGCTTTCTTGAACATGCTTCCTCCTCGGCTTGCTTGTACATCCTACTCTTGGATGCGCCGCCCAGCCACGCGCCCACCTGAAAGAGGCGTGAGTCCATGATGCGGGCGATGCAATCTATATAGCGGTATAATTAAGAATTGTCCTCATGTCATTGAAACGATCAGTAAATTCCGCAACAAAACAGCTTGCCGCAAACAAGGCAAAAATTCGCTCCACCACCGTCGTGTGCGTGCGCCGTGGCGACAGTGTTGTGATGGCCGCTGATGGCCAGGTCACCCTGGGCGAGGGCGTAATCAAACATACAGCGCGCAAGATTCGCCGGCTTTACAACGATAAGATACTGGCCGGCTTTGCCGGATCCACGGCAGATGCTTTTTCTCTTTTCGCGCGCTTTGAAGCCAAACTGGAGCAATACCATGGCAACCTGGGGCGCGCCGCGGTCGAATTGGCCAAAGAATGGCGTACAGACAAGATGCTGCGCCATCTGGAAGCGCTCCTGCTCGTCGCCGACAACACTCTGACTTTCCTCATCAGCGGCGCCGGAGACGTCATCGAACCGGACGGCGGTGTGGCTGCCATCGGCAGCGGAGGCTCTTACGCACTGGCTGCGGCCCGCGCGTTGATTGAGAACACTGAGCTTCCGGCACGCAAGATCGCCGAAGAGGCCATGAAGATCGCCGGGAAAATCTGCATCTTCACCAATGACAATGTCACCGTTGAGGAGCTCGCGTCGGTCCCGGAAAAGGTGGGTACATCGGCTCCCGCGCGTTGATGCCTATGGCAGGCTATTCAGGAACGCCGCTCATCCAGAAGATCGGGATCAAGCCCGGTCACCGGATTATCCTGCGCAACCACCCGGCCAGTTTTGTTAAGGATCTGGGCAAGCTTCCTGAAGGAGCGCAAAGCGCGGACAGGCTTTCCGGCAAGGCCAACGTTATTGTTTATTTCACTGACCGCTTGGCGGAGTTGCAGAAAGATTTCGCGCGGCTCTCCGCAGCTTTGGTTCCCGATGGCATGCTGTGGATTGGCTGGCCCAAGAAAGCCAGCGGAAGCCCAACCGACCTGACGGAAGACATTGTCCGCCGCGTGGGACTTGAATACGGTCTGGTGGACGTGAAGGTTTGCGCCATCGATGAAACGTGGTCAGGATTGAAGTTTGTGATTCGAGTGAAGGACAGGAAAAGCAAATAGCAACTGGCAATTAGCAATTAGCCGAACCAGGTAAAGCCGCGAGCCCGACCATCCTGAGCACTGAGATAGAAGTGTTCAAGTGAAAGATGAATCTCAAGGGGTATCGTGGTACAAGCGGCAAAAAGCGCAATAACTTGCCCGGCAATTTTGGATCTGTATGTTTTGGCTAATTGCCAATTGCTAGTTGCTAATTGCTAAAGGTTTTTAAGAGGGACAGGAGTACAAGATGGCAATCTACCTACCCAGCGTGGCCGATGAAAGTGACGTCCTGCTGGACGATTTAACGCCCAAGGAAATAGTTTCAGAGTTGGATAAATACGTAGTCGGCCAGCATGACGCCAAGCGTGCCGTGGCCATTGCGCTGCGCAACCGCATGCGCCGGCAAAAACTTCCGCCTGACATCGCGGAAGAGATTATGCCAAAAAATATCATCATGATCGGGCCCACAGGTGTGGGCAAGACGGAAATCGCGCGCCGCCTGGCGCGGCTGGCCAATTCTCCGTTTCTTAAGGTCGAGGCTTCCAAGTTTACTGAAGTCGGCTATGTGGGCCGAGACGTGGAATCGATGATCCGCGACCTGGTTGAAATCGCCATCGACATGGTTCGCGAAGAGAAGCTGGAAGAAGTCACGGAAAAAGCCGAGGCGCAGGCGGAAGAGCGCTTGCTCGATCTGCTGCTGCCGTCAACGCCTGCGGCAACAAATTCCACGGCAGGCTTTGCGCTGGTGACGGAAGAAGGCAGCTCAGCTTCCCGCACGCGGGAAAAGCTGCGCAATCAATTGCGTGAAGGCAAGCTCGACGAAAATATGGTGGAGCTCGAAGTGCGTGAGCGGTCCACTCCTGCTTTTGAAATCATCTCCAACCAGGGCGTTGAAGAGATGGACATCAACATCAAAGACATGCTGCCGAATATTTTTGGCCAGCGTACCAAGAAACGCAAAATGAAGGTGAGCGAGGCATTTGAATATCTGGTGCAGGAAGAAGAGTCGCGCCTCATCGATATGGACCAGGTTACGCGCACGGCCGTGGAGCGCGTGGAGCAATCCGGCATCATCTTCCTGGACGAAATCGACAAGATCGCCGGGCGCGAAAGCGGCCACGGGCCTGACGTTTCCCGCGAAGGTGTGCAGCGTGACATTCTGCCCATCGTTGAGGGCACCACGGTCAATACCCGTTATGGCATGGTACGCACTGACCATATTCTGTTCGTCGCCGCAGGCGCATTCCACGTATCCAAGCCCAGTGACCTGATTCCGGAACTCCAAGGCCGCTTCCCCATCCGCGTGGAGTTGAAGTCGCTGACCATGGAAGACTTTATCAAGATCCTCACCGAGCCGAAATCTTCGCTGGTAAAGCAATACACCGCGCTGCTGGAAACTGAAGGTCTGAAGCTGACATTTACCCGCGAAGCGCTCGATGAAATTGCCCGCTTCGCTTTCCAGGTGAATGAAGCCACGGAAAATATCGGCGCACGCCGGCTGCACACCATCATGGAGCGCGTTCTCGACGAAATCAGCTTCAACGCTCCAGACATGGAAGAAAAAGCAGTCAACGTGGATGCCGACTACGTGAAAAAAATGCTGGCCGATATCGTGAAGGACCAGGATTTGTCGCGGTACATTTTATAAACATCCCGAGCGGAGCGAGGGATCGCTATGGCAACCAAATATACGAGGTTGTGAACAGTGCAGGATTAGTCCCATCAAACTTCGCCAACGAATAGCGATCCCTCACCGGCTGCGTTGCAATCCCGCAAGAATCGCACAGCTCGTAGTCGCGGGATTCGGGATTTAGAACGAGGCAGTTGAAGGGCTTCGCTGCTTCGCGTATCCTGCTGTACCACGATTAAAGTGAAAAGGACATGATGATGAATCCTCAAGAATTCCGCAAAGAGCTGAATGCCCGGATTGTCCGGCACGATTTGTTGACGCATCCGTTTTACCAGGCGTGGGCCAAAGGTGAACTCAGGCGTGACGACCTTCGCTTCTATGCGATGCAGTACTTTCATCATGTCGCGGCATTTCCGGATTACCTTGAGATGTTTGAGTCACGTCCGCAACTCGACGGCGGACTCATGCAAGCGGTAGCCGAAAACCGGGCCGGGGAAGACGGCCACGCAGAGCTGTGGCTGGATTTTGCGGAAGGCATGGGAGCGGACCGCGCCAGGGTGTCCAGCGAGCAGCCGCTTGCGGAGATCCAGGATTTGATTGATACCTTTCAGAACGTCGCCCGCGAAGGCTCAGCCGCAGAGGCGCTGGCTGCTTTTTACGCGTACGAATCGCAGGTGCCACGGATCGCCCAGGAGAAAGCCCGGGGCTTACTGGAGATGTACGGTGCTGATGCCAGGACCTGCGCTTACTTCACTGTCCACCAAACTGCGGACGTACACCATGCGCGCGTGTGGGACGAGCAAATGGAAAAACAGGTACACAGCGATGCTGATTGCCAGACGAAGGCGCTGCAAGCCGCAGAAAGAATTGCTTTGGCGCTTTGGCGTGCCCTGGATGGCATTGAACGGCAGAGATTGGCTAGAACTAATTAGTTTTCATTGCGCCACGCGGAGCTGTCCATGCTCGCAAGAGCAGGGTTCAGTGATCTCAGAAACCGGCTAGCCTGATAAGATTTCAATTCGGATCTTCATGGCCATAGCGATCCCTCACCCGCTCCTTTGCAAGAATGCGAACACCGCACGAGCCTTCCAGTCGCGGGGTTCGGGATTTCATTCAGCCATACTCATCCTCGCCATCGCCACGCTTCTCGGCTGTGGCGTCCCCGGCGCGCCTCTGCCGCCTTCAGCGGACATTCCTCGCTTTGTGGGCGATCTCAAGGCCGTCCGCAAAGGAGATACAGTCACACTGACATGGACCACGCCCACTGAAACCAGTGATGGCGAACTGATTCGTAAGCCGGGCAAAATGCTGGTGCAACGCGCACTGCGCTCGGGACCAAATTCAGACCTTGTGTTCCAGACAATTTCTGAACTGCCTTTGCAGCCTACCTTGAAGGAAGGTCGCGGCGAGCAGGCTACTGCAAAAGATACGTTGACGAACCTGTTACGTCCCGGCAGCTCTGGCTTCGCCGTATACATGGTCCTGGCGCAAGGGCGCAATGGGAAGTCCTTTGGCCTGCCCAACCGCGTTTCCGTTCCACTGGTACCCAATCTGCCGCCGCCGCGCAAGCTTTCTGCAAATCCGGTGCCTACCGGGATCATGATCAGCTGGGAACCATCCGGCCCTGTTCCAAATGCAAACAAGCAAACGCAGTATGCGTATAAGATCATGCGTCGGCTGCAGGGCGCGAAAGATCCTGTTCTGGTAACGCAGGTCAAAGCTAACGACCCAGCGAACAGCTTTACTGACACGGGAATTGAGTGGGAAAAGAGCTACCAGTATTGGATCGTTCCCGTTACGCTCTGGCAGGATGGAAATCGCAAAGGCGAAATCGAAGGTGACGACTCACCGATTGTTGACGTGCTGGCGCATGACTCATTCCCGCCAGCGAATCCTTCAGGAATTGAGGCCGTCTACAGCCCTGCCACTACGAATTCCTTCATCGACATTACATGGACCGCCAACACTGAACCTGACCTGGCCGGCTACAACGTTTACCGGCGCCGTGAAAATGAATTGTCGGTAAAGATCAATTCAGATCTGATCAAAACACCGCGCTTTCCCGATCCCGGAGTCCAGCCGGGAAAGAAGTATTTTTACTCTGTCACGGCGGTTGACCTGCGCGGCAACGAAAGCGGCAAGTCAGAAGAAACATCGGAGACTGTACCGAAAGATTGAAAGATCAGCCGGCGCTCATCCTGAGGGGCGCTACGCAACGACGCGACAAAAGGCGGAGGCACGCTAAATACAGGGGTAGAAACCCCTACTGCCATTGGCCTCATCTCCATGGAGGTCCGTTGTTCCAAATAAACACGCGCGCTACGCTGTTTTGAAGGTCATCTTACCCTCGACCTTATCCAGATAAGCCCAGGGTACATGCGGATCATGTGTGAACATGGTGAGCCACTTTTCTGGAATGGCGCGGCCGTAATATCGCTTGCGATTATCCAGCACCTCCATTGGAAACAGATCATAAGCCATGGCCCATGTGGGCTCCAGATGCCAGGTAGTAGGGATGAGGTCAGAAATGTAGCAGGCAGTCTTGCCGGCGCTGCGGACGAACACGGCCCACATATTGCGAGTGTGTCCGGGCCACACTTCAATGGAAATGCCGGGAACAATTTCCTGCTCATGGTTGCCGCTGAGCAGTGTCATCTGACCGTTCCGAATCAGCGGATCATAGTTGTCACTGATGTAGCTGATGCGGTCGCGCTCCGTTTGCAGCGCGCCATGTTCCCACTCGCCTTTGGGCGCGAAGTATCTGGCAGTGGGAAACGTGGCCACCGCCACGCCGTCTCTGTACACGGTATTCCAGCCACAATGGTCAAAATGCAGATGCGAGTTAATGACCACGTCAATTTCTTCCGGCTTAATGCCCGCTCCGCGCAGGCTGTCCAAGAGCTTCTCTTCGGGAAGAAAGAAGCTTTTCAATCGATCAGACAACTTATTTCCAATGCCCGTTTCGATCAGCACAGTCTGCTTACCGGTGCGGACAAGCACGGAATTACAGCTGACGCGGATACGGTTCAGATCGTCCGCCGGGACTTTGCGCTGCCACACCATTTTGGGGACGATGCCGAAAAAAGCGCCGCCATCGCCCACATACGTTCCGTCCGACAGAGAAGTGAGCTCAAAATCGCCCAGCGTGATGGTCTGGCTCTTCAAAGTTATTTACTCCGTTCCCAGAAGTTCGCGGTGGAAATGAGATCGTATCCTGGTAAATAGATGGACGTGCGTTCCCGGCCCGGAAATGCTATGTGTCTTGCGAGGATAAAGCTGCAGATCGAATTGCTTGCCCGCATTAATAAAGGCATTAATCATCTGCATGGTGTTCTGCATGTGTACATTGTCGTCACTGGTGCCATGGACTTCCAGCAGATGGCCTTTCAGGTTGGCCGCGTAGGTAATGGGCGAGCCCTTCTTGTACCCTTCTTCGTATTGCGGTACCAAGCCTGCGTAACGCTCCGTATAAATGGAATCGTAATCTCTCCAGTCCGTTACCGGCGCCACGGCCACGCCGGCCTTAAAGCGGTCAGAGTGCGTCATGGCCTCAAGCGTCATGTAACCGCCATAACTCCAGCCCCACCAACCCATGCGTGAACCATCCAGCTGCGGGAATTTTTCGAGCGCCTGATCGATGGAAGCGAGTTGGTCTTTCAATTCGACTTCGCCGAAGTTGTGGATCAACGCTGCGGCAAACTTCTTGCCGCGCGCGCCCATGCCGCGATTATCGACCGTGAGCACCGCAATGCCATCGCGCATCAGGATCTGGTTAAAGAGAAAATTCGCGCCGCCCCATTGGTCGCGCACGCTCTGCCCGTGTGGCCCGCCGTAAGGATTATTCAGTAGAGGAATTTTTTTGCCTGCGCTGTCCGGCGGCAGATAAATAAGACCGCGAAGCACGGTGCCATCTTCAGCCTTAAAGTCAACAAACTGCGGAGCAATCAGATTGAGCGAGTCGACGCTCTTTGATCGCCAGAACACGTCGCAGCTTCCGCCGACGTGGCAGAAGGAAAGTTGCGGCGGCGTCATGAGCGAGGAAAAGTGATCGACAAAGTACTGGCCATTGGGAGCTAACTTGGCTTCGTGCGTCCCACCTTTCGTCAGGCATTGGAAAGCTGAGCCATCGAGCTTCACGCTGCAGAGATGCCGCTGGCGATCATCGCCGGCGTTGGTGGTAACGAACAGCGTATTTTCTACCTCGCCTTCAACGTCGAAAACTTCAAAGTCGCCCTTGGTAATCTGGTTTACCAGCTTGGCGTCCGCCAGAGGATTGGCTTTGTCGAACGAATAAAGATAAAGATGCGTGTGTCCGTCGCGCCAGCTTGGCCAGGTAAACTTGTCACCGGATTTCAGGAATTGCAGATTGTTGTCGGTCTCAATCCATGTGTCGCTCTTTTCGCTCAGCACCCGCCGCGACTTGCCGCTGGCTGCGTCAATAAAATAAAGATCAAGCTGGTTCTGCGCGCGGTTCAGGACCGTGGCCCAGATCACGTTATCGTTGACCCAGCCAAAGCGCGGCATGTACATATCTTTGTCGTCTGTCAAGTGGAACCATTTCACCGCTCCGCCACCGGCGCTCACCACGCCAAGCTGCACCTGCGGATTGGGGTCGCCCACCTTGGGATATTTTTCGTTGTAAACAGTCGGGTGCTGCGGAATGTAATCCGTAATGGGATAGGTTGGGACCTTGGTCTGGTCCATTTGCAGCAGCACAATTCTTCTCGAATCCGGCGACCAGAAATAATTGCTGCGTACTTCAAGCTCTTCGCTATAGACCCAGTCCACTTCGCCATTGAGCAGATTGTCGTCGCCGTTTGTAGTGAGCGCTTTCTCCGCGCCGCCATCAATATGCTTTACTACCAGGTTGTGCTTGCGGATATAAGAAACGCTCTTGCCGTCGGTTGAGAACTTCGGATCGGTGGCTGACTCGCCTTGCGCGTTCAGCGCCACGTATTTTCCCGAGGCCAGCGTGTAATACCAGAGCTGTCCATTGGTATCGAAGAGGATATGCTCGGAGTCTGGCGCCCAGTGGTAGCCCGCAACGTGATAGCGCTCGCGATTGTCCTTCTCGCGATCGTCTTTGGAGCCCGTAACCGGCGGCTTCATGGCGGCAATCTTCTCTGACGCTACCAGCACGGCCGGCTTGCCTGAAGTCACGTCAATGTAATAAAGGTCGGCCTTATCGCCTTGGTCCTGATGCAGATAATACGAGACCTTCTTGCCGTCAGGGCTCCATTCGATCGTATCTGGCACGCGCCCGGTCAGCCCGGCAGGAGCATAGATGGATTGGATGGTTAGTTCTTGCGCAGTGGCGACAGCACAGGCGCACGTTACCAGTAAAACAGAAAGAAAAAGCCTCTTCACGGGTGGTCTCCAGGCGGTGCGGTGAAACTGAAAAGTGTAACATTTGGCAATTAATCAAAACATTTCCACCGCAAGGTCGCAAAGATCGCGAAGAAAGCAGCTAAGGAAAAGCCTATATGGTTTGGTTCTTTTGCGTTCTTCGCGTCCTTTGCGGTAAAACCGATTCGCCGATTGCCGACTACGACTGCTCTTCCATCCGTCTTCTCAGCCTGCGTGACTCATTTAGAAGCCCCATGCTATGCATCAAGTGCTGGAGCGTCACAATTCCCACCAGCCGTTCCTGATCGACCACGGGGATCAGGCTGAGGCCACGCGAAGTAAGCTTGCGGAACGCCGAACCGAGCGATTCCGTGCGTGACGCGATCTCAAACGCCTTGCTCATTGCGCCCTGGACGTAGCCGTTTCCTTCCGCGCGGAGACGGTCCACAATCGTCTGGCGCGTGATCACGCCCACAAGATCGCCGCCGCTGACCACTGGAAAATCGTCCTGCAGGCAGTGGACAGCCTTATTCAGAGCGTCTTCCAGCGTGTCCGCCGGTGAGAGGATGGAAAACTCCGTAAGCATGATGTCTTCCATCTGTACGGCTTCCACTACGGTCTGGAACATTACGGTGCGCTCTTCCATTTGGGCTGCGATGAAAATAAAGAAGCCGATCAGCATCAACCCCTGAATATTGAGCGCAGCTCCCGCCAGCATAAACAGCCCGGCAAAGATCTGGCCCAGGCTAACTGCCCGCCTCGTCGCCAGACGAAAATCCATGCGCTGAGCGAGAACCGCACGCAGGATTCGTCCTCCATCGACTGGGTACGCCGGCAGCAGGTTCACAGCGACGAGGCAGGCATTGATCCAGAAGAAGCTGGTCACGAGGTTTAGCGGCGTAACCAGGGGCGTGAGACGAAGAGTGCTGGCTCTTCCCATCGCAAACAAAGATGCGGCCGTTACGCCAGCCAGAACTGCATTCACTAGCGGCCCAGCCAGCGCGATGGATATGTCTTTGCGTAGATTACGGGCGCTTTCCTCCTGAGCGCTGGGATCGCCCATGGTGAGCCCGCCGATGGGCAGCAGCACAAAACCTTTAATGGGAAATCCCTGGTGGGCGGAAACCCATACATGGCCGAATTCATGCAGCATTGCCGAGAGCAAAATTAAGCCCGTAACAATGAAGACGCGCGTAATCACCCGAGGGCCGCTGCGGTTCACTTCCACCAGCAGGAGAAAGAGAAGAAGGACCACAAA
>JBAVUZ010000549.1:0-2903 GCA_049697035.1 Candidatus Angelobacter sp.
CACCTGGATAATGACAGAGAGCGCTTCCAGCACAAAGATCCCGCCAATGAATGGCAGCAGCAGCTCCTGCTTGATGATCACGGCCACAGTGCCAATGGCGCCTCCCAGCGCCAGTGAACCTACGTCGCCCATAAAAATTTCCGCCGGATGCGCGTTGTACCAGAGGAAACCGATGCTCGACCCGACCATAGCCCCGCAGAAGACGGTCACCTCTGCCACCTGCGGCATTTTTTGCAGCTCAAGATACTCTGAAAACAAAGCATGGCCGCTAAGATAAGTAAGGACGGTCAATGCTCCGGCAGCAATCACCGTGCAGCCGATGGCCAGCCCGTCGAGCCCGTCTGTGAGGTTCACGGCGTTGCTGGATCCCACAAGCACCAGCATCACGAACAAGACAAACGGAATGAATGCCAGCCACCACACGTGCGGGTAATGGCGGAAACTCTCAATCACCAGGTCTGGGCGAAATTGTTTGAAGAACGGCACCATCAGGTGCGTCGAATACTGCCGCGTCGCGGTTAGAGTGACCAGCGCCACGGCCACAAATCCGGCGGCCAGAAACTGAAGCATCAGCTTGGTGCGCCCGGTGAGCCCGAGATTCCGCTTGCGCACCACCTTTATATAGTCGTCGGCAAAGCCAATGGCCCCAAACGCGATGGTGGAAAAGATGGCCAACCATATATATGTGTTGGAAAGGTCCGCCCAGAGCAAGGTCGGGACAATAATCGCGATAGTAATCAGCACTCCGCCCATGGTGGGCGTACCGGCCTTTTTCTGGTGCCCCTTGGGGCCTTCTTCACGGATGTACTGGCCAATCTGGAAATCGCGCAGCTGCTTGATGATGGCCGGTCCAATAATCATGCCCATGAACAGCGCCGTGAGGCTGGCAAACGCCGTCCGGAACGTGACGTAACGAAAAATACGGAAAGGAGGAAAATGCGCGAAGAGCCGTTGATAAAGAAGCCAGTAAAGCAAAAATCCTCCGGTACCAGTATTCAGTTCTTAGTACTTAGTATTTAGCATGAACAGCCGCCTGCCTAGTAAGACCAGAGATTCTCCGTCTGTCCAATTAATTTTAATCGACGTTTTCACGCTGTTCCGGCTGCTCTGGATCGTGTCTCGATTTGTTCTTCAACACTGTTCAAGAACGAGGTGAGCATTTTGCGCACTTCTATCAGGGCAGCTGAAGCACGTGCGAATTCGTCGGCCGCCATAAACCCGAGATCGCGAGAGAGCAGGAGGTGATAATCAAGCTCGCTTCCACCCCATCGCACAAAACTGCCCGTGCGCTGGGGACCCCGGCTGGCCGAACCCAGGGCGATTCTTACAAACCTGGCCAATTCGGTGCTGGTGCGACGCCCACAGCCTTCCGCGAGATTGGCCCCGATCGAGACTGCTGCGCGCCGAAGTTGGCTTGTGATTCCGTAAATTTCTTCTCGCGGAAACTGCTGAGAGATTCGGTACAACTCAAGCGTCAGATTATGGGCCTTGCTCCAAACCTGCAAGTCCCGGTAATTTCTCATCGTTCCTCCCGAGATGTAGACTCATCCTAAATACTAAGTACCAAAAACTAAATACTGCTTTCCTGCAACATGTCCAGCGCGCGCTCCAGCTTCACGCCGCGTGATGCTTTCAGCAGTATCGCGTCTCCGGAGCGAAGATTGCGCGCCAGCCACTCTCCCGCCTGCTCCGGCGTTTCCACAAACTGGGCCTGCGTACCGTAACCGCAAGCAGCTTCCGCCACGGCGCGGGCCATTCCACGGACGCCAATCACCATGTCGATTTTCTTTTCCGCAGCGTGCTTGCCGCATTCGCGATGCAGCGCCTCAGCCGTTGGCCCAAGCTCCAGCATCTCGCCGACTACCAGAATGCGGCGCTCGGCTTTCATGCTGGCCAGCGTATCGATCATCGCTTCCAGCGCTCGCGGATTGGAGTTGTAACAGTCATTAATAATGGTGGCACCGTGCAGGTGCAGCACCTGGCCGCGCTTGTCGGGTGGTGCGATGTTGGAAAGCGCCGCTGCCGCCTGCGATGGCGATATCCCGCGCTCCATGGCCGCCGTCGCGGCCGCCAGCGCGTTATAAATGTTGTGTTCTCCGACGAGCGGAAATGTTACCGGCTCACCCACGCTGCCCACCACCAGTTCAAACGTCGAGCCTTCCGCACCGTTGAGCTTGACCTTGCGAGCGCTGACGTCCGCCGAGCGCTTGATTCCAAACGTCACCACTTTGCCTTTAAAGTCGCGGCCAAACTGGCAGACATAATCGTCGTCTGCGTTTAGCACGGCTACGCCGCCGGGGTGCAGCGTTTCAATGATTTCGTATTTCGCGCGGGCGATCTCCGCCAGCGATCCAAAAAATTCCAGATGCACCGGCGCCACTGTGGTCACTACGGCCAGGTCATGATGGGCCAACTCACCCAAAGCGCGGATTTCGCCGGCATGGTTCATGCCCATCTCTACCACGCCCAGGTCGTGCTCAGTCTCAAGCTTCAGCAATTGCAATGGCAGGCCAATGTGATTATTCAGGTTGCCGGAACTTTTCATCACGCGGAAGCGTGTGGCCAGAATGTGCGCCAGAATTTCCTTGGTCGTGGTCTTGCCCGCCGAGCCTGTCACAGCCAGCAGCGGCTTGCCCCAAAGCCTGCGCGCGGCAGCACCCAGCAGTTGCAGCGCCTTCAGCGAGTCTTCTACTTGCAGCAGCCGCAGCGGATCGCCTTCGACCTTCTTTCCTGCTTCAACAATCGCGCCCACAGCGCCTTTTTCCAGCGCGGCCTGCACGTAGTTATGCCCATCAAAGCGCTCACCCGCGATGGCAATGAACAAATCACCTGCATTGAGCGTGCGCGAATCAATGGAATACCCCATGGCGACTGCTTCCTGGTCACATTCGCCTCTGGAGCCC
>JBAVUZ010000550.1:0-2601 GCA_049697035.1 Candidatus Angelobacter sp.
GAGATGAAGGTCGTTGTTGTGTTTAATAATCATCCCCGGACGCATCTGGGTTGCTGGAATTGCCATGTGTTGAACTCTCTCCTTGAACGCTTGCTGATTGGTGAGTCTCGCCTGCTCTCTTGCGGGATAAAGCGAAACAGGCGGCCAAACCTGCTGTTGAGCAGCGGCCTTTAGACGAACTAAAAATTTTACCTCAATACGTCCTTCTCTGCATGGCTCCTGGCCATTCCCCGCGATTTCCAGCGTATCTGGCCTGCAGGGACAACACCGCCGCAAGCCAGCTTTTCTAACTAATTAGGTCGCCGTTTGCGGCAGATTTCCGGTCGCCAAGGTAGCCAAGGAGGAAGCATGAGAGAGTACGCCCACTATGTAGGTCCTGAATCGGAGATGGAGCGAGGAGCGGAACAAAACCAAAGCTCGAATCCGTTGGGCTGGCTTCTGCTTGGTATAGGCGTCGGCGCGACGATTGCTCTGTTGCTCACTCCTTCCACGGGACGCGGACTGCGCAACGCTGTTAGCCGGGGATTCCGCACCACTCTGCATGCTCTCAACCGCGGAACGCAACAGCTTCGCCGGCGGAGTTCAAATGTCATTCGTTTCTCACGTCGAGGCAGCTTATCGGGAACGTGAGCCCGCTGCGCGATAGCCAGATACGTTGCGAACCCTTCTCCACACGCAGCATAGGACATATCTTTTGACGCTCTGCCTGACACCGGGTACATATTTTTGGTACTGGGTTGGGACAATCACAAGAAGTTTTCAAACAACTTAGCGAGGGTTAAGATCCCCAAACCACGCCCCAAACTCCGCGCGAATAAATGGCTTGATGCCCTCTCACCCCGTTAGTCGCCAGCAAAGATTGTTGCGTTCACTCTCAATGCGAATGCTGATATTAAAAAATGGACAGCATGCATGTTCCAGCGGAGTGACTTCGGCAAGCGCCTTGTAGGTATCGGGGCTCCACGGAAATTCAAAATCATATTCATCCGGCAATTCCCGAATGGCCGCCAGCGAGGATTGCAACAAAGCCGCCAGCTCATGGTGACGCGCTCTCTGCTCGCTGGAGAGCGCTGTCATGTCGCAAAAGAATGGAGTCGGGCTGCTCATTTTTTGGAAAGGCCACGCGGACTACTTTGCTTGTAGCCACGTCTGCGCCACTACCTCTGGACTCAGCTCGCGCAGCAGGCCGTTGATCTGGTCAATCACAGCCTCCGGCTGCGTGGATTTGATATTGAACTTCAGCACGCCTCCCGGTGAAAACTGCGCTCCCCTGGATTGCGCCACGAATCGCGCCAGCCGTTCCGGCTCGATCGACGCCTGCTCCGTGAATTTGATCGTCACCGAATCGCGCTTGCGGTCAATGGCCAGCACGCCCACCCGCTCGCACAGCAGCTTCAGTGCTGAAGCTGCCAGCAGATAGCGCACCGGCGCAGGCGGCTCGCCGTAACGGTCCTGCAGTTCCTTGCGGACGTCGTCCAGCGCAGCCTCGCTCTCCACGCCAGCCGCACGCTTATACATGCGCAATCGCTGGTTTTCTTCTGCGATATACGTCGGCGGTATTCGCAAATCAATGCCAAGATTGAGCTGCGTGCTGACTTTGTCGGAAAGCTCTTCGCCCTTCAGTTCGCGGATGGCGCGGTCCAGCATGCCGGTATACATCTCAAAACCCACGGCGTCGATGTTGCCGCTCTGCTCGCCGCCCAGCAGATTGCCCGCGCCGCGCAGTTCAAGATCAAGCGCGGCAATCTTGAATCCCGCGCCGAGGTCAGAAAACTCTTTGAGCGCTGCCAGCCTGCGCCGCGCTACCGGCGTAAGCTCCTGCTCCGCCGGCACCAGCAGATACGCATACGCCCGGCGATTGGATCGGCCCACGCGCCCGCGCAATTGGTAAAGCTCAGAGAGGCCATGCCGGTCCGCGCGATTGATGATGATGGTGTTGCACAGCGGAATATCCAGACCGTTTTCAATGATGGTTGTCGCCACCAGAATGTCCGCTTCATGCCGCACAAACGCAAACATCACTTTTTCCAGTTCGCCCTCTGACATTTGTCCGTGGCCCACAATCACACGCGCCTTCGGCAGCATCTCCTGCAACTTGGCGGCAATCTCATAGATTGTTTCCACGCGATTATGAACAAAATAAGCCTGCCCGCCGCGCTCCATCTCATGCTCCAGCGCTGACTTCACCAGCTTTTCATCGTACGCCGCAACCACGGTCTGGATGGCCATGCGGTCTTTCGGCGGCGTTTCAATCACGCTCATATCGCGCAGCCCCACCATGGACATATGCAGCGTGCGCGGAATCGGCGTGGCGGACATGGTGAGCACATCCACTTCTTTCTTCAGTTGTTTCAGGCGCTCTTTATGCCGCACGCCAAAACGCTGTTCTTCATCCACAATCACCAGCCCCAGGTCCTGGAACTTGATGTCCTTGGAGAGAATGCGGTGCGTTCCGATCACGATATCGACCTTGCCCTGTTCAATCCGCTCCACCGTTTCTTTCTGTTGCTTGGCGTTGCGGAAACGGCTCATCATTTCGATCGTGATGGGAAATGCGGCAAAGCGGCGCTTGAAATTTTCAAAATGCTGGAAGACCAGCAC